>CALVKX010000123.1 GCA_944333375.1 uncultured Eubacteriales bacterium | reverse complement strand
TCCCCGGCCGCGCCGTAGGCGCAGGGGAAACGTGTCCTGGCGGAAAAGATCGCCGCAGGCGAGCTTTTTCGACACGCCGAAGGGACGGACGCAAAAGCATCCGTCCCTTTTCAGCGTGTCTCAGCGCTTGATGAACGGGTTTTCCGTGGGATAGGGCAAAGAGGCCGGCTGGTTGTAGGCGATGTCTTTGACGCCCAGGAACTTGAAGACCTCAAACAGCGCCGCGCCCACGTGGCTGAAGGCCACGGCCCCGTGGTGGGGGTAGTGCTTGCCCACGAGCACGTGACGGTAGAAGCGGCCCATCTCGGGGATGGCGAAGATGCCGATGCCGCCGAAGCTGCGGGTGCGCACGTCGAGGATCTCGCCCTCGGCGATGTAGGCGCGCAGGACGCCCTCGCTGTCGCACTGGAGGCGGTAGAAGGTGATGTCGCCGGGGGCGATGTCGCCCTCGAGGGTGCCGCGGGTGAAGTCGGGCTCGCTGCCCTCGGGCTCAAGCAGACGGTGCTGGATGAGCTGGTACTTGACGGCGCGGTCGGAGCAGAGCTTGCACTCGGGGGTGTTGCCGCAGTGGAAGCCCATGAAGGTGTCGCTGAGCCGGTAGTCGTACTTGCCCTTGATGCCCTCGTCGTAGATGTAGGCGGGGACGGTGTTGTTGATGTCCAGGAGGGTGACGGCGTCGGCGCTGACGCACAGGCCGATGTACTCGCTGAGCGCGCCGTAGATGTCGACCTCGCAGGCCACGGGGATGCCGCGGCTGACGAGGCGGGAGTTGACGTAGCAGGGCTCAAAGCCGAACTGGCTGGGGAAGGCGGGCCAGCACTTGTCGGCGAAGGCCACGTACTTGCGCGAGCCCTTGTGGTTCTCGGCCCAGTCCAGAAGCGTCAGCTCAAACTGCGCCATGCGGCGGTTGAGGTCGGCGTAATAGGCGCCCTCGCCCATCTCGGCGGCCATCTGGCTGCACACCTCGTCGATGCGCGGGTCGCCCTCATGCTCCTTGAAGGAGACCAGCAGGTCCAGCTCGCTGTTTTCCTCGATCTCCACGCCCAGCTCATAGAGGCCGCGGATGGGGGCGTTGCAGGCGAAGAAGTCCTGGGGACGGGGGCCGAAGGTGATGATCTTGAGGTTCTTGACGCCGATGACGGCGCGGGCGACGGGGATGAACTCGGCGATGCGCTTGGCCAGCTCCTCGGCGGTGCCCACGGGGTCCTCGGGGATGTAGCCGGCGAGGTGGCGCATGCCCAGGTTGTAGGAGCAGTTGAGCATGCCGCAGTAGGCGTCGCCGCGGCCGTTAATCATGTCGCCGTCGCCCTCGGCGGCGGCCACGAACATGCAGGGGCCGTCAAAGTACCTGGCGATAAGGGTTTCGGGCGTCTCGGGGCCGAAGTTGCCCAGGAACACCACCAGCGCGTTGCACCCGGCGGCGCGCACGTCCTCCACGGCGCGCAGCATGTCGGCCTCGTTTTCCACCGTGACGGGGCACTCGTAGAGCTCGCCGCGGTAAGCCTTGACGATGGCGGCGCGGCGCGCCTGGCTCAGCGCGATGGGGAAGCAGTCACGGCTGACGGCGATGATGCCGGCCTTTACGACGGGGATGTTCTCAATCATGGTTTCCACGCTCCTTTTTCATCTATGGGATCACAGGTCCTGCGCGATGTCGATGTTGACGCCTCTGAGGCCCACCACGGCGCCCCTGGCGGCCTCGGCGCTGTCGGGATGGGCGATGAGCCATTTGTTGCGCGCCCAGAGCTGGCGGTCCAGGGGATCGGGGTCGCCCTCGCGGCGGTAGGGGGTGTTTGTGCCGGCGGGCAGCGCCACCATCACGCGAAAGCCCCTGGCCGGGTCCGCATGGCATGGGGCGTAGTGCAGGGTGGTGGCGTAGACCTCCACCAGCACGCCCGCGGGCACGCGGAAGGCGCGCACCTTGGCGGTGTCCAGAACGCCGTCCTCCATGTCCTCAAGCCGGGCCAGAAGGAGGATGAAGTCCTCCGTCCCCAGGTTGAACTCGCTGTCGCGGTGGTACTCCAGGCAGTTGAGGCGGGTGTTGTGGCCGTTGCAATAGCCCAGCTGGAAGGGCATGCCGCCGAAGGCCGCCTCCCCCACCGCCTCGGCGCCCCGCGCCGCGTGCAGCCCCTCCTCGCGGGGCACGTAGACCACGCCCTCGGGGCAGGGCGTCTCCCGGAGCGCCTCCAAAAGCCCCTCCACCGCGTAGCCTTTCGCCACGCGGCCGTAGGACCTGAAGGCCGGGTCAAAAACAGACAGGATCTCCATCGGGTTGTCTCTCCTTCCGTATGCCTTACAGGGCGGCCAGCCGTCCGCAGGCGGGTTTGAGCGCGGGGTAGAGGCTCTCGTAGAGCCGGTAGAACGGTTCGTAGGCAGCCGAGCGCTCCTGATCGGGCATCACCGGCTCGCCCTGGCGCACCAGCGAGGCGCACGCGCCGGGCACGTCGGCAAACACCCCCGCCGCGACGCCGGCCAGAATCGCCGCGCCCAGCGCCGGGCTCTCGGCGTTTTGCACGGTCATCACGGGCATGCTGAACACGTCGGCCATCATCTGCCGCCAGAAGGGGCTGCGCGCGCCGCCGCCGCAGGCCAGCATGCTCCGGGGCGTTACGCCCATGCCGCGCAGGATGTCCAGGTTCTGCCGCTGGGAGTACATCACGCCCTCCATCACGGCGCGCAGCAGGTCGCGGCGGGTGTGGATGGCGCTCAGGCCGATGAAGGCGCCGCGGGCGTCCGCATCCAGAAGCGGGCTACGCTCGCCCATCAGGTAGGGCAAGAACAGCAGGCGGTTGGCGCCGATAGGGCTTTGGGCCGCCTCCTGGTTCATCAGCACGTAGGCGTCAGTGTCCATCTCGCGGGCGGCCTGGCACTCGGCCTGGCAGAACTGGTCGCGGTACCAGCGAAGCGACAGCCCCGCCGCCAGCGTGCAGCTCATGTTCGTATACGCCCCGGGCACGGCGGCGCAGAAGGTGTGCACGCGGCCCTGGGGGTCGATGCTGACGGTGTCGGAGTGGGCAAAGACCACGCCGCTGGTGCCGATGGTGGTGAAGGCCTTGCCGCTGCTTGCCACGCCGGTGCCGATGGCGGCGGCCATGTTGTCGCCCGCGCCGCCGGCCACGACCGTACCCGCGCGAAGCCCCGTCAGGGCGGCCGCCTCGGGGGTGATGGTCCCCGCCGCCTCGCAGCTCTCCACCAGCGGGGGCAAGAGGGCCATGCTAAGCTCCAGCTTCTCCATGATCTCCGCCGACCACCTGCGGGCGGGCACGTCCAGGAGGTTGGTGCCGCTGGCATCGCTGATCTCCTGGGCAAACACGCCCGTGAGGCGCATGCGCACGTAGTCCTTGGGAAGCAGTGCCCAGCGGGCCCGCTTGAACAGCTCCGGCTCATGCCGCCGGACCCAGAGGATCTTGCCGGCGGTGAAGCCCGTGAGCGCCGGGTTGGCCGAGATCTCGATCAGCCGCTTTTCGCCCACGGCCTGCGTGATCTCCTCGCACTCGCGCTGCGTGCGGCCGTCGCACCAGATCAGCGAGCGCCCCAGGGGATTGCCCTGCGCGTCGGTCAGCACCAGCCCGTGCATCTGCCCGCTGATGCCCAGGCCCCTGACGTCTCCGGGGTTAACCCCGCTTTTCTCAAGCACGCCGCGAATGGTCGCGGCCGCCGCGTTCCACCAGTCCTCCGGGTCCTGCTCCGCCCAGCCGTTGCGCGGCTGGTAGAGTGGGTACTCCACCGTCTGGCTGGCCACCTCGCGGCCCTCCGTGTCAAACAGCACCGTCTTGGTGCCGGAAGTTCCCAGATCCACGCCAAGCAAATAGTCCATGACGCTCATCCTTTCAGCGAGGGTGGTATTTGTGCACGGGCACATTTTTGATCTGCAACAAGCATACCTGATTTTTCCGCGCTTGTCAATGCTCAAAAGTGGGTGCGGTCAGAGGATGTTTTCGCGGATCTTGATCTGGTTTTCCATGATGATGCGCTCGTCGGTGAGCATCTCGCCCGAGAGGATCATGTCGAAGGCGGCGCGCAGGGCGCGGTAGCCCTGCTCGAAGGGCTGCTGGCAGACGACGGCCTTGATGATGCCCCGGCGCATCATCTCGCGGGTGGTGGGCACGTCGTCGTAGGCCACGACGCGGATGGTGCCCTCGCGCCCGGCGTCGATGATGCCGCGGCAGACCTCGTTGCAGCCGGCGGCGACGACGAACATGGCGTCGATGCCAGGGTGGGCGGCGAGCATGGCGCGCGTCTCGCCGTAGGCGAGCATGGGGTCGTCCATGCTGTTGCGCGTGTCCACGATGGGCAGGCCGGGGCACTGGCTCAGGCGCTTGCAAAAGCCCTCCAGCCTGGCCACGTGGCCCATGAGCGTGGGCACGCCGCCGATGACGCCCACCTGCCCGCGCCCCTGGGTAACCAGCTCCAGCAGCGCCGCGGCGGTGGCGCCGCCGCTTTCGTAGTCGCTGCCGACGTAGCAGCAGCGGCTGCTGTGGGCCAGGTCGGTATTGACGGTGACGGTGGGCACGCCGCGGTCGCGCAGGGCGGCGATGCGCCGCTCGATCTTGGGGTCGTTGATGGGCTGGATGACCAGGGCACTGATGCTGGGGGGCAGGCTGTCGATCAACTCCAGCTGGGTGTGGACGTCGTGCCCGCGCATGGTGCGGCGGATGACCGTGGCGTCGTACTGCCTCAGCTCGCTCTCGGCGCGGTCAAAGCCCGCGAACACGTCGTCAAAAAACGGGTTTCCCTCGCTGCACATGAGGATGGCGATGACGGGCGCAAAGCGCTTGACGCTCAGCGCCCGACCCAGGATGCTCTTGGTGTAGCCCATCTGCCGGATCGTCTCCAGGATGCGCTTTTCCGTCTCCGGCTTGACCTTGCCGCGGTTGTTGACCACGCGGTCCACCGTTCCCCGACTCACGCCGCAGATGCGCGCAATCTCCTTCATCGTGGGCACAGAACGTCCCTCCCCGCCGTTTGCTGCCTATATCTTACCCGCCCTCCCCCCGCCTGTCAACCATCATATAGGAAACATACACCAGATGGCGTATATTGAGCAATTCAACCGAAAAAAAACAAAAAAACGTATTGACAAGGCACAAAAATTTCGCTAGTATAAAGTTGACCTGATTGTTACGTCCAAATGTGCTCGTGAACAACACCCCGTCACACCCACAAAAGACCGACGGCGGTTTTGTTCTTTGAGATAAATGTGCACGTGCACATCCCCCTGTTCCTCCAGCCTCCCACGAGAGGCAAAAAGATAAAGGAGAGTGGATCCGTATGAAAAAGATGCTTGCCACCGTATTGGCCCTCGCCCTGCTGCTCACCGCCGGCTCCGCGTTTGCCGCGCAGAAGGTCGGCGTGGCCATGCCCACCCAGAGCCTGCAGCGCTGGAATCAGGACGGCGCGAACATGAAGGCGCAGCTTGAGGCCGCCGGCTACGAGGTGGACCTGCAGTACGCCAACAACGACGTGGCCACCCAGGTGTCCCAGATCGAGAACATGATTCTGGGCGGCGCCGAGGTGCTGGTGGTCGCCTCCATCGACGGCGGCGCGCTGGACACGGTGCTTCAGACCGCCAAGGACAACGGCATCCCCGTCATCGCCTATGACCGTCTGCTGACCGGCACCAAGAACGTCGACTACTACACCACGTTCGACAACTACGGCGTGGGCGTGATCCAGGGCCAGTACATCGTGGACCGCTTCGATCTTGAGAACGCGGAAGGCCCCTTCACCATCGAGTTCACCGGCGGCTCCCCCGACGACAACAACGCCGGCCTGTTCTTCTCCGGCGCCTATGACACCCTCAAGCCCTACATCGACGCCGGCAAGCTGGTCGTGACCTCCGGCCAGGTGGACTTTGAGACCGTCGCCACCCCCGCCTGGAAGAGCGAGACCGCCCAAGCCCGCATGGACAACATCCTCAGCGCCTACTATCCCGACGCCCTCACCGGCGGCACCACCCTGGACATCTGCCTGTGCTCCAACGACTCCACCGCCCTGGGCGTGACCAATAGCCTGGTCAGCTTCGGCTTCACCGCCGAGAACATCCCCGTCATCACCGGCCAGGACTGCGACATCCCCAACACCAAGAACATGATTAGCGGTCTGCAGGCGATGTCCGTCTTCAAGGACACCCGCACCCTGGCCGACCAGACCATGAAGATGGTGGCCGACATTCTCGCCGGCAACACCCCCGAGACCAACGCGACCTATGACAACGGCGTGATGGAGGTTCCCTCCTACAACTGCACGCCCGTCTTCGCCGACGCCAGCAACTACAAGGAGCTGCTCATCGACAGCGGCTACTACACCGAGGCCGACCTGGCCGAGTAAACCGCCCGCGGGCGTTTCCAGGGGGACGGACGGATGCGTTCGTCCCCCTGTTTGAAACGGCCGCCGGCCTTTCCCC
>CALVKX010000122.1 GCA_944333375.1 uncultured Eubacteriales bacterium | reverse complement strand
TCGCGGCGGGCGCTGGCCGCGCCCGCCGCTCGTTTCGGTTGACTCCTCCGGGTCGCTTTGCCACCTTCGGTGGCAAGTGCCCACAGGGCACACGCTTCCCTCCGTCCCCCTCCAAAGTGGATTCGTATCGCCCGGCTTTGCCGGGCGGGCGGGGAGTTTGCGCCCCTGGGCGCAAACATTTCTTAAGCATCTGGCGAAAAAGGCCGCCATAGGCGGACTTTTTCGACAAACTGAACCGCGGCGAAGGAACTTCCTTCGCCGCGGTTTCTTTTTTAGGCTTTTTTTAGGCGTCACGATAGCCGTTGGGGTTGTTGCTCTGCCAGCGCCAGGCGTCGCGGCACATGTCCTCCAGCGTCTTTTCCGCCTTCCAGCCCAGCAGCTCGCGCGCCTTGGTGGCGTCAGCGTAGCAGCGCGCCACGTCGCCCGGACGGCGGTCGACGATGGCGTAGGGGATCTGGATGTCGTTGACGCGCTGGAAGGTGTTGACCAGGTCCAGCACGCTGTAGCCCACGCCCGTGCCCAGGTTGAACACCTCGCAGCCCGCATGGTCCATCAGGTAGTTGCAGGCCGCCACATGGCCGCGCGCCAGGTCCACCACGTGGATGTAGTCGCGCACGCCCGTGCCGTCATGCGTGGGATAATCGTTTCCGAACACGCGGAGCTGCTTGAGCTTCCCGGAGGCGACCTGAGTGATGTAGGGCATGAGGTTGTTGGGAATCCCCACGGGGTCCTCGCCGATGAGACCGCTTTCGTGCGCGCCGATGGGGTTAAAGTAGCGAAGCAGCGCCACGGACCAGTCGGGATAGGCATGCGCCACATCCTGGAGGATCTGCTCGATCATGTATTTGGTCCAGCCGTAGGGGTTGGTGCAGCCGCCCGTGTGCATGCTTTCCACCAGCGGCATCTCGTCGGACATGCCGTAGACCGTCGCCGAGGAGCTGAAGACGATGCGCCGGACGCCGTACTTGCGCATCACCTCGCACAGCGTAAGCGTGCTGTCAAGGTTGTTGCGGTAGTATTCCAGCGGCTTTTCCACGCTCTCGCCCACGGCCTTGTAGCCGGCGAAGTGGATCACCGCGTCAAACGCATGGGCCTTGAAAACCTCCTCCAACGCCGCGGCGTCGGTCACGTCCACGTTGTAGCAGCACACATGCTGCCCGGTGATGGTCTTGAGCCGCTCCAGCACGCGTTCGCTGGCGTTGTAGAAGTTGTCGGCAATCACGGCCTCATGGCCGGCCTTGATGAGCTCCACATAGGTGTGCGAGCCGATGAAGCCCGCGCCGCCCGTCAGAAGGATCTTCATGAAGCGCACGTTCCTTTCCTAAAACAGCTTCTCGGGATAGGTGCCGTTCTCGTGCATCTTCCTCAGCTCCGCCTGCACGTAGGGCTTATCCTCGTGATACGTTACGCCGAACCACACGGCGTCGGTGGAGAGCACGTCAACCTTCAGGCCGTCCTCATGCATGAGCTGGTCCACCAGCACGGGCAGGACGTACTCGGCCTTGAGCTCGGTGGGCGAGAGGGACTTGAGGAAGGCGGTGAAGCGCTCCTGCGCCTTCTTGAACAGCCAGGGCGTGAAACCGAAGAAGTTCATGCTCACCAGGCTCTCAGGATCGAGGATGACGCCATTGGGGTCCTTCTCGGTGTCGCGGATGGTGCCGTCGGGGAAGGGCTGGATCTTGTAGGTCTCCGTCACGGAGGTCAGATGGCCGTTGGCGTCCACGCCGCACACGCCGCGGGTCACGTGGCCGTGCTCGCTGACGGTGTTTTTGAGGTAGTAGCCGACCATGCAGGCATGCTTCTCGGGGGAGAGCTTCTCCAGATGGTCCACCATGGTCTTGAAGGCGCTGGTGCCGTAGTAGTCGTCGGCGTTGATGACGGCGAAGGGCTCATGGATGAGGTCCCTGGCCGACAGGATGGCCTGCACGGTGCCCAGGGGCTTGGTGCGCTCGGCGGGAATCGTGCATCCCTCGGGCAGGTCGCCAAGCTCCTGGAAGGCGTATTCGACCTTCACCTTGTCCTTGACCACGTCGCCCACCAGCTCACGGAAGCGGGCTTCGAAGTCATGCTTGATGATGAATACGACCTTGGTGAAGCCGGCTTTGACGGCGTCGTAGATGGAGTAGAGCATCAGCACCTCGTTGTGGGGGCCCATGCCGTCGATCTGCTTGTTTCCGCCGTAGCGCGAACCCATGCCGGCGGCCATGATGACTAAGGTCTTATCCATGCTGCTCATATCCTTTCTCCCGTATCTGTTTATGCTCGACCCGCCTTGTGGCGGGCGAAAGCTGAGTCACAGCGCCGTGCGCAGGGGATTGCCGTCCTGGCGTCCCCGCGCGGGGGGCTTCCTGCCGCGGCTGCCCGGCGCACCTTCTGCGGCGGGTTTTGCCTCCACGCGCATGGGCGGGCAGTTCACGGGCTTGTCCATAAAGCCTTCTGTGCTGTCGCGGCGGAAAAAGATCGTCAGCGTGCGCAGCATCAGCTTGAAATCATAGGCCAGGGAGAAGTTCTCGATGTAAAGCAGGTCCAGAATCGCCTTGTCCTTGGGGCTGGTGTTGTACTTGCCCTCGATCTGCGCAAGCCCCGTCAGCCCCGCCTTCATCTGCTGGCGGTAGGCGAACTCGGGCACCTCGCGGGTGTAGCGGTCCACGTTTTCCAGCATCTCGGGGCGCGGGCCCACGATGCTCATGTCGCCGCGCAGCACGTTCCAAAGCTGGGGCAGCTCGTCGATGCGGTACTTGCGCAGAAAACGGCCCACGGGGGTCACCCGCACGTCATCCTGACGGGCGGAAAGGCAGTTCTCCTCCTCGTGATGCTCGGGATACATGGTGCGAAACTTGATGATCCGAAAGATGTTGCCGTTAATCGTCGCCCGCTCCTGGTGAAACAGGACCGTGCCGTTGCCGCTGGCCTTGAGCACGATGGCCGTCACCAGCATCACGGGGCTGGTCAGCACCAGGCCAAGGAAGCTGATGAGGATGTCGCAGGCGCGCTTGAGGAACAGTTGCGTGAGGGTGGGCTCCATGCGGTGGATAAAGAGGAAGGGCGCGTCGTCAAGGATGCTCTGCTGGGCGGTGGAGATGATGACGTCCTCCAGCTCCGCCAGCAGATAAATGGTCTTGTTATGCTTATAGCAGTACGCCTCCAGCAGCGTTTCCTCCGTGTCCGGGATGCCCGCGAGAAACACCACGTCATGCTCACGGATGGTCTGCCGCACGTCGGGACATTCGTAGTGGACCACGTCGGTCAGGCGGTAGCGCTGGTGGAAGTTCTCCAGCTTGGAGGCCACGTGCTCGGCCAGCTCCTGAGAGGAGGAAATGATGCAGCAGTCCAGCGGGGGATTGATGCGAAAGTAGTAGCGGTAGCCCAGGGCCACGAAAAGGTAGATCAGAAGCACCTGCAAAAAGAAGGCCCCAAAGAGCAGCGCCAGGTCCTCGCCCCAGAAGGTGAAGCTGGGGTTGGCCTCGGGGTTGTTGGGGTTGGTGTTCGTGATCTGCAGGATAAAGGAGGTGATAAGGTCGGTAAAGGACGTGGAGAGCGAAGTGCGCGCGAAAACCGAGCGCATCATTTTCACGCCGATGTCATAGCCGCCGTAGACGAGGCTGAGCAGCAGCATCGTCAGAACAAAGGTGGCCATGGTGGTGCCGGCGGTACGGGTGATGTTGAGGATGGCTTCGTTGGTGATGGAAAGCATGCCAAAAAACGACACGAACAGCGATACATATAAAAGCGCCTGGAAGCATAGCTTCATGAGCTGCGTAGCGTAAAAGCGTTTGCGTTGCATACAACGCCTCCAACCCGGGCGTGCGGAGAGACCAACGGAAGATGCCCGCACAAATCCCAATATACCTTACACAGCATAGCACGGCGCGCGAAAAGTGTCAAGCGCGGACGGGGTCCGCAAGCCGTTCTATCGCCTTGCAAAGCGCTTCCACATCCGTTTCGGTGTTGTAGATACCCACGCTGGCCCGGCAGGCGCCCGTGTGCAGCGTCCCCAGCCACTGATGCACGGAGGGCGCGCAATGCAGCCCGGCGCGCAGCGCAAAGCCCTCTTGCGAGAGCGCGTCGCATAGCTGGCCGGGGTCCATGGCGGTGGGCACAAAGCTCACCACGCCCACCTTCGGCGCGGCGGGATGGCCCAGCACGCGCACCCCGCGCAGGGCGGACAGGCCCGTGCGGAGCTGACGGGCCAGGGAGTCCTCGTAGCGCTCGATCTCCTCGCGGTGCGAAAGCGCAAAGCGGGCGCCCACCAGAAGCCCCGCAATCCCCGGCAGGTTCACCGTCCCGCTTTCGTAGCGGTCGGGAAGCTGGGCGGGCTGCAGCATGCTCTCGCTCTGCGACCCCGTGCCGCCCACCACCAGCGGCCGGGGCAGCATCCCCGGCCCCAGCACCAGCACGCCCGTGCCGTGCGGCCCCAGAAGCCCCTTGTGGCCGGGCATGGCGATCATGTCCGCACCCAGGGAGGAGAGGGAGACGTCCAGAATCCCCGCTGTCTGCGCGGCGTCCACCAACAGGGGCACGCCGTAGGGCTTGAGCGCCTGGGAAAGCTGATGAACAGGCTGGATGACGCCGGTGACGTTGCTGGCGTGGCAGATCACGCACAGCGCGGTACGTGGCGTGACGGCCGCCGTCAGCGCCTCGGGGGCGATGAGGCCCAGGCTGTTGGGGGTGAGCGTGCGCACGTGGATGGCCCCCTGCTCCTCCAGCCCCTTGAGCACGCGCATGACCGCGTTGTGCTCGGCGTGGGAGCAGATCACCTCGTCGCCCTCGCACAGCATGCCGCGGATCGCGGTGTTGATCGCCTCGGTGCAGCTTGGAAAGAAGATGACGTTTTCGGGAGCGGGCGCGCCGAAGGCCTCGGCCAGCAGCTCGCGGCATCTCTGGATCACCCGCCCGCCGCACAGGGACAGGCTGTGCCCCGAGCGGCCCGGGTTGCCGCCCAGCTTTTGCAGCGTTCCCGCCATGGCGCGCACCACCATGGGCGGCTTGGGAAACGAGGTGGCGGCGTTGTCCAGATAGACCATTCAAAAACCCCCTTTGCGGCCTCACACGCGCGGGCCGCTCCATGCATACTGTATGAGCAGGGAAGGGGGAATAACCCATGCAGCAGGAAGTTTTCGGGATCGCGTCGTTCCGCTCACGCCAGCAGGTGCTCAAATTCGAGGGCGCGCTGCGCCGCGCGGGCGTGCGCGTCTCGGTCATCACCACGCCCCGCGACGTGTCGGTGGGCTGCGGGCTGAGCATCCGCTTCGAACTGGGCGACGCGCATCGCGTGATGGAGGTATATGAACAGCTCCATCCTTCAAACCTGATCGGCTTTTACCGCGTGGAGCGGGAAAACGGTCAGCGGACCGTGACCAGGCCGCTGTGACGCGCTTGACAGACGGCTCCGGGCGAGATAGGCTTGCCGGGAGCCGTTTTTTTGCGTGGCATGCAACTTTCGGGGGGCCTGGCGCTTCTAATGGGTGAAAGGGGAGAGGACGATGGACAAGCAGACCTTTTCCGACGGGGTGCGGCGGATGGAGCGCAGGCTGTACCGCGTGGCCATGAGCTATACCGCAAACGCCCCGGACGCGGCCGACGCGGTGCAGGAGGCTCTTCTGCGCGCCTGGAACCGCCGGGAGACGCTGCGCCGGGAGGAGTTTTTTGACACCTGGCTCATGCGCATTGTCATTAACGAGTGCAAAACGCTGCTGCGCCGGCGCCGGTACGTGTCGCCCATGGCCCATCCGCCCGAGGTGGGCTGCGTCCAGCCGCCCGGCGCGGACGCGGCGCTGCATGAGGCGCTCTTCAGCCTGCCGCCCAAATATCGCGTGCCGCTTACGCTGACATGCCTGGACGGTTACACCATGCGCGAGGCCGCCCGCATGCTGGGCTTGCCGGAGGGCACGGTGAAGGCGCGGCTGCACCGCGCACGCACGCAGCTCAGAGAGATGCTGGGAGAGGAGGAAGCAGACGATGCGTGAAAAAGATCTGGACCGCGCCTTCGGAGATACGCCGGCCGCCTTCACGGAACGGATCAATCAGACCCTTGCGCGGCTCGACGACAGGCCCCGGCGCATCCCGCGCCTGCGCGCGGCGCTGATCGCCGCGGCGGTGCTGGCGCTGCTGTGCGGAATTGCCTACGCGGTGATCGTGCAGGGGCAGGCATGGTACTACAACAACCGCTTCACCGCCTATCAGGAACACGAGCCCCGGAAGCATCAGGCCATCATGGACAACCTGCAGATCGTGACACAGCAGGAGCAGACGGAGGGAATGCCCGTGCGCGTGACCGTGCAGGACGCGGCATGGGTCCCGCAGGAGAAGCTGTTGACGGTATCGCTGCGCGCCGTCGAGGCGGACCCGCGGACGCAGGAGCTGCATCCCATGTGGAACCTGGACCCCGACGGCAGCTATGTGGGGGATGATGCGGAGGC
>CALVKX010000121.1 GCA_944333375.1 uncultured Eubacteriales bacterium | reverse complement strand
ATCCTGGGCGTGGACACCATCCGCGAGTTCAGCCTGCCCATCATCGTGGGCATCCTGGCGGGCGCCTACAGCGCCAATCTGATTAACGGCTACGTCTGGGCCGCGCTGGAGGAGCTGCGCCTCGCCCGCAAGGGTCAGAAGAAGCTCAAGGCCAAGAAGGCGTAAACGGTTCTTTGGATTCCATAAGTCAGCGCCCCTCCGGACAGAACGTCCGGAGGAGCGCTTTGTTACGCTCGATGGAGGACAAAGGCATCGTTTCCAGTCCTCCCGACTTGACAGTCCTGCAACCGTTTCCTATAATAAAGTGAAATCCACACGTGGTGCAATCAATTATTAAAGAAAGGAAAAAATGGCATGCGTAAGCTAGCGGTGTTCTGGCTGAAGCTGATTGTGTTTTTGTGTCTGCTGGCAGTTGTGGTCAATATGGCGGGAGCACTGCTAAGCGCGGGGGACGACGTTACCCAGAGTGCGTCCGCGCTGGCGCACCTGCCTGCCCAAAGTGTAGACGTGCTTTGGCTGGGCACGTCTCATATGAACTATAACGTGATTCCTCAATACCTCTACGACATGTGCGGCATAACCAGCGTAATGGCGACGGGAAATTCTGTGGACCTGGAAGCCTCGTACTGGATGCTTCGCCAGACGCTGTTTACACAGCACCCGCAAGTGGTCGTGCTGGATGTATACCCTGCGGCTGCGCCATACTGTTATTTTTATGTGCAGAATGTGCTGGCCCTTGCATACCGTGAGGGCATGGCCGAAGGCTCGAATCCCTATAACACCGCTACGGGTGTGGCACGATGGCTCCCTGTAGGAAGCCCCTACAAACCCCAGGCCATAGCGGAAGCTTACGTGCAATCCGGTGCGGGTGGAGAGGCTTATTTCGAGTTGACTCGCATGCACAGCCGCTATGGAGAACTGTCGCGTAAAAGCGTGGAATATCTGCTGGGCGACACGCGTTTTGTTAGAAATTTTGGCTACCTTTGCGGCAGCCAAAGCATGGAAGGCCAGGAATATGCCATAGAGGCTTATTCGGAGGAGGCCGCCATACGCCCCAACGAGGTGGGCACCTACTGGGAATTTACCGACGAGCAGCTTGAGGCAGCTCAGCTGCTGGAGACATCAAAAGACGCCATCAGGCGCATTGCTGATTATACCCGGGCCAATGGCATTGAGCTGGTACTCTGTGCCGCACCTTACATGACCAACCGGGCTGAGGAAAAACTATTTGATCAGGTTGGAGAGTTGGCCGGCGAACTTGGCGTGCCCTTTGTAGGACTAGAAGAGTCAGGGATCAATGGATTGCAGTACATGCGTGATCTGGGCCACCTCAACGATGCGGGCGCAAGGTTGTATACGGAGTTTTGGAGCGCATATCTCACCACCCACTACGACCTGCCGGATCGGCGTACAAGCGCGGATAGCCGCTATGCTCCATGGCGCGAGGGCGCGGGACGTTACGACGTGCAGCGCGCGGCTATGTCGCTGATTAATATGGATACGGACCTGACGGATTTTTTGGAGGCGGTTTCAGTATTGGATGAGGACTATCTGGTGCTTGTTTCCGCACGTGGTGATGTGTATGAAGGGTTTACCGAGGAAGACTGGCTTCTTATGACCGAAGCGTTGGGCATGAGGGGAGAGGCGGTGGAGGAATGGTACTACGCCGGCATGGGTACTCTTGATGTGGTGTGCCGTGGAGGACAAATGCTTGCCAGTGCCTATGCGCCCGAAGGCCGTACAGAAACGCTCACATGGAATCTGCTGGGGCATGACGTAACGTTTGAGAGTGCACGCTGGCATGTGGATGGGCAGTCGGCTGGAAGCACGGATATGGGCATGAATATTGCTGTTTATTCGCTGCCCGATCACATGCTCATGGAGTGCCGTACCTTTGATATGACCCAAATTGATTGGGACGAATAAGGAAAGGGGGAATCGTTGCATGCTGTTTAATTCGGTGCCCTTTCTGATGTTTTTTCCGATAGTGCTGGTGGTGCATTTCGTCCTGCCGCGCCGTGTTCGGTGGGTGTGGCTATTGGTGGCCAGTTACTATTTTTATATGTGCTGGAATCCCGCTTATGCACTTTTGATGCTTAGTTCCACCGTCGTAACCTACCTCAGCGGATTGCTCATCGCCCGCTGCCGCCGGATGCAGGACGTGCGCTCCTCGATGCGTGCGCTGTGGAGCCGGCCCAAAACATGGGTTGCGCTAAGCTTTATCATTAACCTGGGTATTTTGTTTTGTTTCAAATACTACCGTTTTGCGGCGGAGAACCTTGCGGCTCTGCTGTCCGACGTGGGGGTGAGCTGGCAGCCGCCAGTGTTGGATGTGCTACTGCCGGTGGGCATCAGCTTTTACACCTTTCAGGCTCTTAGCTACACGATGGACGTGTACCGGGGACAGGTGGAGGTGGAGCGTAACTTTTTTCGCTACGCGCTGTTCGTAAGTTTCTTTCCACAACTGGTGGCAGGACCCATCGAGCGCAGTCGTGATTTGCTGGGTCAGCTCAGACAGCCTAAACCGTTCGATTCCGAAGCATTCAAAAATGGCGCATTGATGATGCTGTGGGGTTACTTTCAAAAGATGGTTGTGGCCGACCGCGCAGCGCTGCTGGTCAATCAGGTATACGGCAATTGTCAGGCCTATGCGGGCTACAGTATTGTGGTGGCCACCATCGCTTTTGCCCTGCAAATCTATTGCGATTTTGGGGGCTATTCAGCCATCGCCCTAGGGGCGGCGCAGATGCTGGGCGTAAACCTGACGCAGAACTTTCGTCAACCATATCTGGCTACCAGTGTCAGTGATTTCTGGCGGCGCTGGCATATCAGCCTGTCTACCTGGTTCCGGGACTACCTGTATATTCCCATGGGCGGAAGTCGGGTTGGCCGCATACGGCGTTACTTTAACGTGATGGTTACCTTTTTGCTAAGCGGTCTGTGGCATGGCGCTAACTGGACCTATGTTATTTGGGGCGGCCTCAACGGTCTGTTTCAGATTGTAGGAGATATCAAAAACATGCTGCTGGTCCGCTTGCCCGCTGCCTGGAAGGACGGCAGGCCGATTGTAAACCGTGACTGCTTCAGCTACCGCCTGTTTCAAAGATTGGTCACCTTTGCGCTGATCTGCCTGACATGGGTGTTTTTCCGCGCTGAGTCGTTGGATGGAGCGGTGGCGATTCTCCGTCAAATGTTCTCGGTGCATAATCCATGGATTTTCTTTGATGAAACGCTTTACACACTGGGCCTTTCCCGATTAGAATGGGGGATACTGCTGGCCGCGGCTGCGGTGGTGCTGGCGGTGGATGTGGTCCATGAACACGGTGTATCGCTAAGAAAACGATTGGAGCGTCAGAACCTGGCTTTTCGCTGGCTGACGTACCTTGCGGTCATTCTCCTAATCTTGGTCTATGGGGTATATGGCCCCGGCTTTGATGCCAGCCAATTTATCTATTTCCAGTTTTAATCAAACGGCCCCGGAGGAACCGTATTTCCTCCGGGGCCGCTCTTTGGCCCTCTTACAGCGCCAGGCGGTAGATGGCCTCGCAGTCAGCCGCTTTCAAGGGCACGAACTGGCCCAGCGTGCCGCCCGCCATGGCCACAGCGCGCCCGGCCATGCGGCCGAAGTCCGCATCGCCGATGCCGTTTTCCCTCAGCGTAGTGGTCAACCCCAGCGCGCGGTAGAACGCCTCCAGACGCCGGATGCCCTCGGCGGCATCCGTGGCGTCGTCACCGCTGTCGGGCACGTCAAAGACGCGGCGGCCAAACTGCGCCAGCTTGGCCTCGCCGCCGTGGGCCAGCGCGTATTTCATCCACGCCGGGAACACGATGGCCAGCCCCGCGCCGTGGGCGATGTCGTAGAGCGCGCTGAGCTCGTGCTCCAGCTTGTGGCTGGCCCAGTCGCCCACGCGCCCGGTCTGAAACAGGGTGTTGTGCGCAAGGCACCCCGCCCACATGATCTCGGCCCGCGCGTCGTAGTTTTCGGGCTCGCGCATCACAATGGGAGCGTTGTTCACCACGGTCTTGAGCGCGCCCTCGGTCATGCGGTCGATGAGCTCCACATGCGTGACGCGCGTGAAGTAGCGCTCCATCATGTGCGCCATGATGTCCACCGCGCCGCAGGCCGTCTGGAAGGGCGGCAGGGTATAGGTGAATTCGGGGTTGAGGATGGAGAACTTGGGGAAGTTCAGCGGCGTGTTGCGCCCGCGCTTGCACAGGTCCTCCTCGCGGGTGATGACGCAGGAATCGCTCATCTCGCTACCCGCCGCCGGGATGGTGACCACCGTGCCCAGGGGCAGCACCTCGGTATTCCTGCCCTTGCCGTCAAACAGGTCCCACACGTCGCCGTCGTAGCAGGCGCCGTTGGCGACGGCCTTGGCGGTGTCGATGGCGCTGCCGCCACCCACCGCCAGCACCAGCTCGATTGCGTGCTCGCGGCACAGGGCGATCCCATCGCGCACCAGCGACAGGCGCGGGTTGGGCTGAACGCCGCCCAGCTCCCAAACCTGCATGCCCGCAAGCTGGGCCATCACCTGGTCGTAGACGCCGGTGCGCTTGATGCTGCCGCCGCCGTAGACCAGCAGCACCCGGCTGCCGTAGCGCGCGGCCTCATCGTGAAGATGGGTCAGCGAGGTCTTGCCAAAGAAGATCTTTGTGGGGTTGTGAAAAGCAAAATCAATCATGGCTCAGGCTCCTTTGTTGCAATAGTGGGTTCTTTTCCCATTGTACCACGCCCGGGGCGCTTTTGAAAGCCCAAACGCGCCCGCGGTTGACAGCCGGGCGGCGAGGGGCTATCATGGGAGGGCGCGGGGCCGTTCGTCCCGCGCTTCCCCTTCGGGGCAGACGCCACGCGATACGGAGAGAGACATGCAGACCTTACGTCAAAAGGCCCGGCCCTACCTTGGCTCCCGCGCCTTCTACGCCGGGGCGCTGGGGGTGATGGCGCCCGTCACGGTGCAGCAGCTCATCAACAACCTCTTTAACATGATCGACAACCTCATGGTCGGCAGCCTGGACCCCAGCGGCCTGGCCATGAGCGCCGTCACCGTCGCCAACCGCCCCTACACGATCTTCTTCGGGGTCTTTTTCGGCATGACGGGCGCGGCGGGGCTGCTCATCAGCCAGTACTATGGCGCGCGCGACCTTGAGACCTGCCGGGGCCTGTTCTCCCTGCAACTGCTCATCGGCCTGGCGGCGTCGCTGGCCATGGGCCTGTGGCTGGCGCTGTGGCCCGAGAGCGTCATGCGCATCTTCGTAAGCGACCCGCGCACGGTGGCGCTGGGCATGGAGTACCTGAGCATTATCTGGCTGAGCTACCTGCCCCTGGCGCTGAGCAACGTGTGCATCTTCTCCCTGCGCTCCATCGGCGAAAACCGGGTGAGCATGCTGGTCAGCCTCGCCGCCATGGGCGTCAACGCGCTTTGCAACTACGCCCTCATCTTCGGGCACTTCGGCCTGCCGGCCATGGGCGTTGCCGGCGCGGCGCTGGGCACGCTCATCGCCCGCACGGTGGAGATGGCCTTCTACCTGAGGCTGCTCCTGCGCCGCCGGATCATCTTCTCCCTGGACCTGCGCGCGGCCCTGCGCCTGCCCGCCGCGGTGGTGCGCGCCTTCGCGCTCAAGGCCGTGCCCCTCATCGCCAACGAGATCCTCTGGAACGTGGGCATGAACGTCTATTTCTGGAGCTACGCGCGCCTGGACGAGGCCGCCCTGCCCGCCGTGACCATCGGCGAGCAGATCTCCACCATCGCCGCCGTGCTGGCCATGGGCACCTCCTCGACGGTGTCGGTGCTCATCGGGGCCGAGCTGGGCGCGGGAAGGCTTGGGCAGGCGAAAAGCAACTGCAAAAAGCTCCTGACGCTGGTGGTGGGCATTGGGCTGCTCTGCGCGGGGCTGTGCCTTGCGCTGGGCGCCGTGCTGCCAAACGCCTTCGGCGTGACGCCCCAGCTTCGCGGCCTGGCCTCGCGCATCGCGACCATCATGGGGCTGTGCTCGCCGTTTAACTTCCTCTATGGCTTCTGCTTCTACTGCATGCGCGCGGGCGGCGACACGCGCAGCGCCATGCTCCTGGACAGCGGCTACATGTGGCTGCTCCCCGTGCCCGCCAGCCTGCTGATGGCGCTGCTCCTCCCGGGGCGGCTGGACATCGCCTCCGCGGTGCTCATCGTGCAGGTGCTGATGAACCTCAAGGTCCTCCCCGCCCTGTGGGTGCTCAAAAGGGGCCGCTGGGTGCGCAACATCACCGCCTGACGCTCAGGGTGTAAAAGCTGCGGCCCGGCTTGTGCATTTCCACGCTTTGGTGGTATAATAAACTGTTGTGGTGTGGCCGCGCGGGCGGCCGACGCCCGTGAAAGGAGGGAACGCCCATGCGTGGCCGCAGGACGGAAGCGCTGATCTGCCTGACGCTGGCGCTGTTTTTCGCGCTGTGCCCGGCGGCGCTCCTGCCTTATGCCGCCGCCGAAGAAAAGATTTACTACATCGCC
>CALVKX010000120.1 GCA_944333375.1 uncultured Eubacteriales bacterium | reverse complement strand
CCCTCGACCAGATCGCCGTTGGCAAGGATGGTCACATCGCCGATGCCGGGGATGGTCACCACGTCGCCCACCTTCACGGTGTTGCCGGCAGACACATACGCGGCCAGGTAGCAGCCCATGGCGCCCTGGATGCCGCAATCCCACAGACCCCAACGGGTGCAGATGCCGTTCTCCAGGTAGGTGGTCATGCCGGAGGGCGGGCAGAAGCCGGTGATGGTCACGTCCTCAGCGGTCAGGCCCTTGTTCTGGGCGGCGCCGCACTGGCCGGGCAGAGCGGTGGAGTCGTTGCAGATAATCAGGTCGATGTCGGGATAGGCCTCAAAGATGGCCTCGCCCACGCTCACGGACTGAGCGGGATCCTGGTTGCTGTAGTAGGGCTCGTTGACGGCGACCCAGTTGGGGTAGTTTTCCTTGATGTACTCTTCGCCGGCGACGTACCAGGAGTTCTGGTCAGCCACGCTGGGGTTGGAGAAGTGCCACACATAGTTCACGGCGCCTTCGACGTCCACGCCGCGCTCCTTGAGGGACTCGACGCCCATTTCAACCAGCATGGGTCCAAGCACGTCCGCGGTGCCCTGGGAAACCATCAGCGCGCGGGCGTTGGGGGAGACGTCGGAGTCCCAGGTGCTGACATAGATGCCGGCATCCTGCGCTTCCATGAGCTTCTCGTCCAGGGCGGTAGCGTCAACGGCGGAGATGCAGATGGCGTCCACGCCCTTGTCGATGGCCTGCTGGATGAGCTCCAGCTGGGTGGTCACGGAAGCGTCGGGGGAGCCGATGTAATCGACGGTCAGGCCCCACTCGGCGGCGTACTTCTGCGCGCCGTCGTTAGCAGCTTCGAAGAAAGAGTTGCCGGAAACCTTCGGAATGAAGGCCACGGTCATGCCGTCCACGGGGCTCTTGCTCTCGGCCACGGCGGCAGAGGCCAGCGTGAGCGCCATGCACAGCACAAGGATCATCGCAAGGATCTTTTTCATGGTTGGGTTCCTCCTGTTTTTTTATTATCTCAAGGGGCGTCGGACAACGTCCCATGAAATGCGTTGTCAAGCGGCGGCCGTCTTTTTGATGCTCCTGACGACTTTGGAGAGCATGCCCCGGCCGGCGATCTCGCGGCCAAGCACGACCAGCACCAGGATGATACCCACCGGCAGGTCCAGGTTCTGGGTGCTCACGTCGAAGCACAGGGGCAGGCCGTAGCGAAGGATGCAGATAATCAGCGACGCCAGCACCGTACCCAGGATGCTGCCCTTGCCGCCGGTGTTGAGCGTGCCGCCCAGCACAACGGCGGTGATGATGGCCAGGGTATAGCCGGAGCCGAGGTTGTACTTGGCGGAGTTGACGTTGGAGGTCAGGATCGTGCCGGCCAGCGCGGCGCTCACGGCGGAGAGCACGTAGGTGCTGAGGATCACCATGCGGGTGTTGATGCCGGAATACTCGGCGGCCTGCTGGTTGACGCCGATGAGGTAGAGGCGCTCGCCGTACTTGGTGCGGTGCAGAAGCCACACGCACAGCACGATCAGCAGCACGTAGATGACGATCGGCATGGGCACGCCCAGCAGCTCGCCCTTGCCCAGGAAGCGGTAGTCGATGAACGAGCCGTCCTCCGCCTTGGCAGGGAAGCCGCTGATGCCCTGATAGGCGGGGGTGGCGGACATGCCGGAAACCAGCAGCGCCAGGCCCGAGTACAGGAAGCTGCCGCCCAGCGTGACCACCATGGGCTGCACGCCGCAATAGGCGACGAAGAAGCCGGACAGCCCGCCGCAGATCGCCGCGACAACGATCGCCAGGAGCACGGCCACCCAGATGTTCATGCCAAGGTCACTCCACAGATAGCCCTGGATGATGCTGGTCAGGCCGATGATGGAGGCGGCCTGGATGTCAATGCCGCCGGTAATCATCACGAGGGTGACAAACAGGGCGATGATGCAGACGCTGATGTAGTTGACGATGCTGTTCATGATGGATTGCGGGCGCAGGAACTTGGGATTGGCCGCGCCGAAGATCACAAACTCCAGCACCAGGAACACCAGCAAAAACATCTCCCAGCGCTTGAAAAGCTTCTTGAGAACGTTCACGCCTTGCACTCTCCTTCCGCAGCGCTTTCCGCCGTTTTGGACAGGAGGCGCTTTCTTCTGGCCATTTCAATGGAACGGCGCTGGGTCAGCGCGTCAACGACGACGATCACGATCAGCATGATGCCGGTGATGGTGTTGTCATAGGTGGACGGCAGGCCGATGAAGACCAGGAGGCGGCTGATGGAGGACATGATGACCGCGCCAATCGCGGCGCCCACCATGTTGCCAAGACCGCCGGAGAGGGAGATGCCGCCCAGCACGCAGGCCGCGATGGCGGTCATCTCATAGCCGTTGCCGGCCACGGTCATGACCTGACCGTATTTGGAGGCGAAGACGAAGCCGCCCAGGCCGGCGAAGATGCCGCAGAGCACATAGGCCAGCATCTTGGTGCCCATCACGGAGATGCCCACCAGGTTCGCGCCGCCCGCGTTGTCGCCGACCGCGATGAAATACTTGCCCTTTTTGGTCTTGGTCAGGACGATGTGGGCCGCTGCGACCAGGACGATGGCGAGCGTATAGTAGAGGGTGATTTCCGCAAAGAGGGTGAGGTTGCCGTAGCTGGCGACCGCGCCGCCGAAGTTCTCCACCGTGCGCCCGTCGGAGAGAATGTAGATCATGCCGCGGACGACGCTGTTGGTGCCGAGGGTGAAGATCAGGGACGGGACGCCGAAATAGGCGACGCCCACGCCGTTCATCAGGCCGATCACCGCGCCGGTGGCGACCACCGCCAGCAGCATCACCGCGATGCTGCCGTCCTGCTTGGCGATCAGGCCGGTCATGGCGGCGGAGAGCCCCAGGGTGGAGCCGATGGACACGTCGATCTCGCCGGTCATGATGACAAAGGCGATACCGATGGCCAGAAGCGTGTACATGGTCGCCGTGTTAAAGCAGCTGATGATGTTGGAATAGCTCAGGAAGTCGGGCTCGGCGATGCCGGTGACGAGAAACAGCAGGAGCAGGAAGATCAGGCTCGACATCCACCTGGCCTTGAACAGGCTTTTGACTTTATTCATTTGCGACCAACCTTTCATGCCCGATTCCGAACGAGGCGCTGGTGAGCGCGTCCTGAGAGATCTCGCCGTGGCTGAACTCGCCGTTGATGCGGCCCTGGAAGATGGTGATGGCGCGGTCCGCCAGCTCCACGACCTCCTCGATGTCGGAGGAAACCATCAGCACGGCCACGCCCTCCTCCTTGAGCTGGCGGATGATGCTGTACACGTCACTGCGGGCGGCGGCGTCGATGCCGCGGGTTGGCTCGTCAAGGATGACGACCTTGGGATGGGTGGACAGGGCGCGGGAGATGACCACCTTCTGCTGGTTGCCGCCGGAGAGGCTGCCGATCAGGTCCTCCAGAGAGACGATCTTGGTGCGGAACTTGTCCACATACCGCTGGGCGATCTCGCGCTGATGGCGGCGGTTCATGTCCACCTTGCCCAGCTCCGCGGAGCTCAGAAGCGCCGAGGTGGTGTTGGAGGAGATGGAGCGGATCTTGAACAGACCGTGATAATGGCGGTCTTCGGGCACGAAGTTGATGCCCTCCTGCAAGATTCGCTTGGTGGGAAAGCCCGTGATGTCCTTGCCGTCCAGGATAACCTGGCCGCCCAGGGTCTTGTCGCGGCCGAAGATGGTGCTTATCATTTCGGTGCGGCCGGCGCCGACCACGCCCGCGATGCCGAGGATCTCGCCGGGGTAAAGGTCGAAGGTGATGTCGCTGAAGCCATAGCCGCTGAAATTGCGCACCTTGAGGACGGGCTTGGCGTTTTTGTAATCCACCGGCTGATAGGCGCGATGACCTTCGTCGCTGACCTCGACATCCGTGGGCAAAAGCCCCTGGATGAGCATTTCCTTGGTGAAGTTCTGCACCGGGCCGCTGAGGGTAATCAGACCGTCGCGCATGATGGCGACGCTGGTGGCGATCTCAAACACCTCCGTCAGGCGGTGGGTGATGTAGATCATGCTGATGCCCTTGCTCTTGAGGTCCTCGATGACCTTGAAGAGAGACTGCACTTCGCCGAAGGTCAAGGCGCTGGTCGGTTCGTCAAGGATCAAAAGCCGCGCCTCGCGCATCATGCCGCGCAGGATCTCCACCAGCTGCTGCTCGGCGATGGAAAGGGTGCTGGCCTTGCGCTGCAGGTTGAGCGTGAAGCCCAGCTCCTCCATGTGCTTTTGCAGGCGCCTGCGCAGCTCCGTCTCGTTCTCATGGAAGCCCATGAGAACGTTTTCCAGCACCGTCATATTGGGGAACAAAAGCGGTTCCTGAGGAACCAGATAAATGCCCTGCGCCAGGGAGGCGGAGGGCTTGCCCAGCCTGACGGGCGCGCCGTGCATAAGAATTTCGCCCTCGTCGAGCTCATAGATGCCCATGATGATCTTCATCAGGGTGCTCTTGCCGGCGCCGTTGCCGCCGATGAGGGCGACGACCTCTCCCGCGTGCACGTCCATATTGATGCCCTTGAGGACGACGTTGGACCCGAAGGACTTTGTGATCCCCCGGACCGACATCAGGACGCCGGATCGTTCGTTCACAGCTTCACTCATTCGTAGAACCTCCATGCGGCATTACAAATGTTTTTGCCATGTCGTTTTTGTTCTGCTCCCATGATACTATGCTTTTGTGCATTTGTCAATGTTTCAGTCAAAAAAACTTTGGTTTCAAACGTCGGAAAAGCGGCGGGGTTTGTCTGTTTCCACCATCGGCGATCCTCGTGAATTGCACTGCTTTTCATGGATTTCCACCTTTGGAAAAAGCGCAGAAAAAAGGGCGATGTTTTTTCTCCGGGCGATTGACATTCCTCCAAGGGGGTGCTATACTAAATGCACGGACAACATTTGTTCCTGCGAAAAACATTTGCACTCGAAACAGCGCATCCGGGAGGGACTCCATGGACTACGAAGAGTCGCTGATGATAAAGGCTGCCTGGTACTATTATTTTGAAGAAATGACGCAGCAGCACGTGGCGGAGCTGATGGGCATCACCCGTATGCGCGTTATCAAGCTTCTGGAGAAGGCCCGGCAGACGGGGATCATCCAGTTCCGCCTGCGCAAGGACGGGGAGAGCCGCATGCAGCTTGAGCGCCGCCTCATGAGCGCCTTCGGGCTTCAGGACGCCTTTGTCATCCCGGCTGCGCTCGACCGCGCCGGCGTCAATGCGGGCGTGGCCGAGGCGGCCAGCATGTACATCAGCGAGCGGCTGACGGAAAACAGCCTCATCAACATCGGCTATGGCGACACCCCCAGCCGCATCCTCAACAACCTCGCCACCCTCGCCGAGCAGCCGCTCACCTGCGTGTCGCTCACCGGCGGGGTCAGCTACTACCTCCCCGACACCCGCAGCAACGTCTTTAACGCCAAGCTCCATCTCATTCCCGCGCCGCTTCTCACCAGCAGCAAGGAGATGGCCGAGGCCCTCCGGCATGAGGCCAGCGTCACCGAGCTCAGCCGCATGACCGCCCTGGCGCAGATGACGGTCGTGGGCGTGGGCGCGATGCACGAGAGCGCAACCATTTTCAAGTCCGGCGTCCTCAACAACAACGACTTTCTCTACCTGAGCATGCAGGGCGCGGTGGGCGATCTGCTCAGCCATTTCTTTGATAAGGATGGAAGGCTGCTCAACACCCCCATCGAGGAGCGCCTCATCAGCACCCCGCTGGAGACGCTCAGGAAGCTCAAAAACGTCATCGGCGTGGCGGCGGGCGACAGCAAGGTCGAGGCCATCCACGCCGCGCTGATGGGCCAGTACCTGGATGTGCTCATCACCGACGACCGCACGGCCGAAAAGCTGCTGGCCAGCACGGCCGGGGCGCAGTGAAACACCGAAGAGACACACAACGATTTTGGAAACGGAGGGAATCAGAAGATGGCAAACCGATACCTGATGGCCGTTGACGCGGGCACGGGCAGCGTGCGCGCGGTGCTGTTCGATCAGGAGGGCGCGCAGCTGAGCTGCGTGCAGCGCGAATGGACGCATGCCGAGGACCCGCGCTATCCCGGCAGCATGGACTTTGACTGGGTCACCAACTGGGCCCTGGCCAGCGAGTGCATCCGCGGCGCCATCGCCCAGGCGGGCGTGGACGCGGGCGATATCGCCGCGGTCAGCACCACCTGCATGCGCGAGGGCATCGTGCTCTACGATGAGGCGGGGCAGGAGATCTGGGCCTGCGCCAACGTCGACGCCCGCAGCGACGACGAGGTGGGCCAGCTCATCCGCATGAACCCGGAGCTGGAGAAGGAAATCTACCGCGAGTCCGGCCAGACCTACGCCCTGGGCGCCCTGCCGCGCATCCTGTGGGTCAAGAACAAGCTCCCCGAGCTCTACGCGCGCGTCAAGACCGTCAGCATGTTCAACGACTGGCTCATCTACAAGCTCACCGGCGTGCTCAAGACCGAGCCCAGCAACGGCTGCACCACCGGCATCTTCGATTTGCAGAAGCG
>CALVKX010000119.1 GCA_944333375.1 uncultured Eubacteriales bacterium | reverse complement strand
TGGGGCACCTCGTCGCGCAGGTGCAGCAGCGCCTTTTCGCGGATCAGCTCGCCGCAGATCAGCCGCTCGGGCTGGTCGGTCACCGCGTCGGGCGGGAAGTACTGCGGGCCCTCCGGCAGATAGCTCACCAGCAGCGCCCGAAGCTGCGCAAGCCCGTCCCCCGTGCGCGCGCTCACCGGGACGATGTCGTCATACCCCGCGCCGGAGAAGCTCTCCATCAGCGCAAGCAGGCTTTCGCGGGGCATGAGGTCGATCTTGTTGAGCACCAGCGCCTTTTTCACCTTCTGGCCGCTCATCTCCTCCGCGATGGCGCGGTCCTGCCTGCCCACGGCGGTCGCGTCCACCATCACCAGCAGCGCGTCGATGCCGCTGAGGGCGTCGCGGGCGGCCTTGACCATGTACTCGCCCAGACGGCTGTGCGGGGTGTGCAGGCCCGGCGTGTCCAGAAATACGATCTGGCTGTGCTCGTCCGTGCACACGCCCATGATGCGGTTGCGCGTGGTCTGGGGGCGGCTGGAGACAATGGCGATCTTCTCGCCGATCATGGCGTTCATCAGCGTGCTTTTGCCCACGTTGGGCCGGCCCACGATGGCCACGAATCCCGAATGAAAGGCTGGCATGAATCGTCCTCTTTCCGTATCAGTCCGGCAGGTCCTTGGGACCGAAGCCGTGGGGGAGCAAAGCGGGCAGCGTGGTCTTGTCCACCTCGCCCTCGCCCCAGGTGACCAGCACCCGAAGGGCCGGCGCGAACTCGTTGAGCGCCTGGCGGCACGCGCCGCAGGGGTAGGGCGCGGAGCCGTTTGAGGCGATGGCGATGGCGGTGAAGTCCCGCGCGCCCTCGCTCACGGCCTTGAACAGCGCCGTGCGCTCGGCGCAGTTGGTCAGCCCGAAGCTGGCGTTTTCGATGTTGCAGCCCTGAAACACCCGGCCGTCGGCGCTCAGCAGCGCCGCGCCCACGGCGTAATGGCTGTAGGGGCAGTAGCTGTTTTCCATGGCCAGGCGGGCCAGGGAAAGAAGGTCGTCGTCCGAAACGGGGACGGCTTCCTCCCCGCGGGAAATCCCCGCCATATTGAGCGCCTTTTCCTCCATCGCGCGCATCTCCTTTTGTTCGTCGGGGGTCATGTGGTCGTAGCCCATGAGGTGAAACAGCCCGTGGGCCAGCAGGTAGCACAGCTCGCGCCGCGGGCTGTGGCCGTACTCGGCGGCCTGGGCCAGCGCGCGCTCGCGGGAGATGACGATGTCGCCCACGAGGCACGCGCCCAGCTCGGGGTCGAACTCCGCGCGCAGGCGCCTTTCGCAGCTTCTCGCGGTCCGGCCCTGCGGATAGTTGACGGTGGGGAAGCTCAGCACGTCCGTGGCGCTCTCCACGCCGCGCGTGCGGGTATTCAGCGCGCGGATGTCCGCGTCGTCCGTGAGCACCACGTGCACGGCCAGGGGCAGGCGCACGCCCTCGACGGCCTGGCAGCAGGCCGCCACCAGCGAAAGCGGCGCGTCCGCGGGCGCGGGCACGCGCTGCTCCCATTCGATTCTCATGACGGCTCACCCTCTCCCTCGGGCCGCGTCTCCTCCCCGGCGGGCGACTCCTCCCCGGCGGGCCTCTCCTCCCCGCTGGGCGTCTCATCGCCGGCGGGCTTTTCCTCCTGCGGCTCGATGCGGCGCAGCTCCCGCTCCTCCACCGGGCTTTCCTCCGCCTGCGTCAGCCGGGCCTGGGCGGCCACGTGTGCCGCCGCCGCGGGGCTGATGGCGGGATACTCGATGCGCTCATGGAAGACGCCGTTTAGGACGGTGGCAAATGCCTCGCAGATGCGGGTGATGTCCCGCAGCGTCAACGGTGCGTTGTCCAGCTGCCCGTCGTCGAGCTTGCCGCGCACGAGCTTGGAGATGAACTCCCGGATTTTCTGGGGCGTGGGGTCGGGCATGCTGCGCACGGCGGCCTCGACGGTGTCGGCGAGCATGATGATGGCGCTTTCCTTGCTGTGCGGCCGCCGGCCGTCGTAGCGGAAGTCGGCGATGTCCACGGCCTGGCCGTCGGCCTCCTGCAGCGCCTTGTGGTAGAAGAACATCACCGGCGTGTCGCCGTGGTGCTCGACGATGATGTCCTGAATCTCCTGGGGCAGTCGGTACTGCTGGGCCATGACCAGCCCGTCGCGGGTGTGGGCGGTGACGATGGCGGCGCTCACGTAGGGGTTGGTGTGCTCGTGGGGGTTGTCGCCGATCTGGTTTTCCTTGAAGTACAGGGGCCGCTTGAGCTTGCCGATGTCATGGAAATACGCCCCGGCGCGGGCCAGCAGCGGGTTGCCGCCCACGGCCTCGGCCGCGGCCTCGGCCAGGTTGGCCACGATGATGCTGTGATGGTACGTGCCCGACGCCTCGATGAGCAGGCGGCGCAGCAGGGGATGGTTGGGGTTGCTCAGCTCCAGCAGCTTGGCCGGGGTGGCCAGGTGGAAGGACGCCTCCACCAGCGGGTCCAGGGCGATGCAAAGCACCGAGGCCAGCAGCGCGCTGCCTGCGCTCCACAGGGCGTTGGTAAAGACGTCGGCCACGGAGGTGTTGGTCATGAAGCCGATGGTGAGGATGATGACGATGTTGACGATGGCGGTCACGATGCCGCACAGCAGCACCTGCTGGCGGTAGGGCCGCCGGCGAATGATGGCCACGGCCAGGAAGCCGCTGATGAAGGCGGTGAGCAGGAGGTTGACCATGGCCGGGCCGTAGGTGGTATCGCCCCCGGCGATGAGGGCGCTGACCAGCACGCTCATGCTCAGGGCGCCGGCGATGCCGGTGTTGGGCGAGAGGAGGCCGGTGAGCATCATGGCGCTCAGGAGCACCGGGGCCATGTAGGTATGGATGAGCTGGCCCAGGATGCAAAGCCCGAGGGTGACGCACTGGATGAGCATGAGGATGATGAGGCTGCGGGGATTTTGGAGCGTATCGGGATCAAAGAGGTACATGGAGATGAGCAGCACGGCGATGCTGAGCAGCACCAGGAGCGCGGCGCCCACGTACATCATGATATCGACGTTGTCGTCGTCCAGCATGCCCAAGCTGCGCAGCATCTCCAGCTGGTTGGCGGTCACGCGCTCGCGGGCGAGGACGATGTTCTGGCCCTGCTTGTAGATGACCGGCTCCACGGCCGCGCGGGCCTCGTCGCGCAGCTTCTCGGTGGCCTCCTGGTCGATGACCATGTTGGGGCGGATGACCTTGCGCAAAATGGGGGTGACGACGTTCTGGAGCAGGTCGATGTCGGTCTTGTAGCCGATGATCTGCTGGAGGTACTGGATGGACTCGTTGACATAGCCCTCGCGGATGGTGGTGTTGAGGGTGTTTTCCACGGCGGAGGTGATGTTCTCGCTCATGTCGGCCATCTGCTGGTCCGAGGCGCGAAGGAGGGTGTTGAGCTGGTAGTCGGCCAGGCTGAGCTGGGTGAGCAGCGAGCGGGCGTACTCCAGCTCCGCTTCGGCAAAGACGTAGGTGGCCTGGGTCTTGGCGTCCCCGGGGGCAAACTGCTCCAGCACCCGCCGCCCGTACTGCTGCACGGCGTTGGCCTGGGCCAGCACCGAGGCCAGGTCCGCCATGACCTCGTCGGCCACGCTGTCCTTGTAGACGTAGGTGGGCTCGACCTGGTTGGCCGCGCTCTCGCGCTGGCGCGCCGTGCTGATCTCGTCCACCACGTCCTTGCTGGCGGTGATGGTGGTGGGCGCGATGTCGCCCACCTTGAGATCATAGCGCTGGGGCGTGATGGCGACCATGAACAGGATGCACAGAATCACCGCGCCCGCCAGCACCACGTAGGCGCACTGGGCCGCCCGGGAGCGAAGCGCGTGCCCCACCACCTCCCAGCTCAGCGCCTTTTTTTTGCGGATGGTCCGCTTGCTCTGCATCATTTTCCGCACCCCTTCACGTGCTTTCGTAGGATTCGTAGGCGCGCACGATGGCCTGCACCAGATCGTGGCGCACCACGTCGGATTGGTCCAGCGTGACCATGGCGATCCCCGGCACGTCCCTGAGGACCTCCAGCGCCTGCTTGAGCCCGCTCTGCCGGCCGGCCGGCAGGTCGGTCTGCGTGATGTCGCCCGTCACCACCACGCGGCTGCCCGCGCCAAAGCGGGTCAGAAACATCTTCATCTGCTCGGGCGTGGTGTTCTGCGCCTCGTCCAGGATGATAAAGCTGTCCGAGAGCGTGCGTCCGCGCATGTAGGCCAGCGGGGCCACCTCCAGCGCGCCGCGCTCCTGCAGCCGCTGGTAGCTCTCCGCGCCCATCATCTCATACAGCGCGTCAAAGAGGGGGCGCAGGTAGGGGTCCACCTTCTGGCTCAAATCGCCGGGCAGGAAGCCCAGCTTCTCGCCCGCCTCCACCGCCGGGCGCGTGAGGACGATGCGCTCGACCTCCTTGTTGCGAAGCGCCACTACGGCAAGGGCCATGGCCAGGTACGTCTTGCCCGTACCCGCCGGGCCCACGGCAAAGGTCAGCTCGTTGGAGCGGATGGCGCGCACGTATTCGTACTGCCCCAGCGTCTTGCAGCGCACCGGGCGGCCGCGGTGGGTGATGGCCACGACCTCAAAGGCGATGTCGTCCAGCCGCTCCAGCTTGTCCTCCCGGCCGAGCCTTACGGCGTAGCGAAGGGTCGTGCGGTCGATCTGCGCCCCGCGCAGGCTCAGCTCGCACAGCTTTTCCACCACGCGCGCCGCCAGCTCCGCATCCTCCGGCGAGCCCGTGATTTCTAGCTCGGACCCGCGCTGCGAAAGCCCCACCGCCAGCTCCCCCTCCAGCAAAGCGAGGTTGCGGCCGTTGGCCCCAAAGATGGAAAGATAGGCGTCCATGCCCGTCAGGGGGACGCGGAGGGTCGTCGGGGTGAGAGTCAAATGCGCATGCCTCCGTTCACGCCGGGCCGTCGCCGGCGATATCCATCAGCCACTCCGCCGTGGCGGTCGCGGCCACTGTATCATCTCCTATCATACAATAATCTACCCATTTGTCAATGATCTCATAGCCGTAGAGCATCGTTTTGAGCCGCTCCAGCGCCGCCTCAGCCGCCTCGGCGCGTACCTGGGCCTCGGGCCGGCGGCGATAGGAGAGGCTGACCTCCGAAAAAACCGTGGTTTTTCGCCATACGGGGAAGAAGCAACCGCCCACGGGGGTGAGGGTGATGGCGAGGTTGGAGGCCAGGTACTGCGGCCCCTCCGGCTCGGCCGGAAGCGAGAACCAGGGCGTGACGATCTGGGAGAGCACGCATGTTCGGCCCGTCTCCTCGCTGACCACCTCGTCCAGCGGCATCCGGACCGTGTGCGACTGCCAGCAGCGCGCCGTCACCACGCCCCGCGCCGCAACCGGCGTCACCGCGCCGTCCGCCGCTCGCTCCTCGCCCCGGATGAGCACCTGCCCCTGACGCACCGCGTCGCCCACCTCCACCGCCGCCGTGCCCGCGTACACCCGCACCGCGTCCACGATCCCGTCGCGCACGGCCACCACGTCCCCCGGCTCGGTTGCGGGCAGCTCGGGCATGGGCACCCCCAGGGACACGTCCACCACCAGCGTCACGTTGCTCACATAGGCGTGAAACCATGCCACGTCGGGATAGCGCAGCGTCAGGGCCCGCTCTAGCGCCTCCGCGTCCACCGACGCGCGTGGCGCGCCGGGCACATACCCCGCCTCCCGGAGATAGGACGCGACCTCGGCCCGGTACGGCCCCGCGCCGTGTACCTCCACCCGCCAGACGAACTGCGTCAGGACCGCCGCCAGCACCACCGCCAGCACGGCGCCCGCCAGCGCCCCCGGCCGCCGCGCCAGCGCCCCGAGAAACGCCGAGAGCTGCGCCGGCCGCGCATCCAACACGCGCCAGCCCTTCTCCCCGGCCAGCGCCCGCACCCGCGGCAGGTCCGCCAGGTAGCACATGCAGCGCATGGCGCGCGCGTCCACCCGCCGCGCCGAGAGCAGCGGCACGCCCTCCTTTTGCAGCGCGTTCATCAGCCGCTCCAGGTTCAGGCCGCTCACCGTGAAGCGGCAGGTCAAAAACGGCAGGCGGGGCGCTCTCACGGTCGATCATCCTTTCGGGCGGTAGCAGAGTTTTTCGATCTTGCCAAAGATGACCAGGCCGTCCCGGTCATAGCGCGACAGCGACAGCCGCTCGCCGCTGATGACCAGCAGCCCACAGAGGGTCTTAAGGGCGACCTCGGTTTCGGTGCAGGCGAAGATCCCCTGATGCTGTTCGACGATGAGCTTTTCGTCCCCCAGCAGCACCGAGCGCGGCCAGCCAAAGACGAGCTCCTGCGGTATGTCCGCCTGCCTGAGCTTATCCAGCACGCGGGTCCCCCCTTTTCCAAAGTGCGGTTCGGGGGAGGATATGCGAAAGCAAAAAAAGAAATGCTCTCCGTTTCGGAGAGCACAGCGTGTCGATAAAGCTCGCCTGTGGCGATCTTTTCCGACAGGCCTCAGGCGCCCGCGCTCCTGGAGGCGGACTTTTTGCCCCGGAGGAAGGGAAGCTGAATCTGCTGCTTGCCGATGACGTCCACAGCCACGGCGATGAGCAGCACCAGGCCCTTGACGACCTGCTGGGCGTTGGA
>CALVKX010000118.1 GCA_944333375.1 uncultured Eubacteriales bacterium | reverse complement strand
CAGCTCGTCAAACTTGGCGCGCGTGAGAGACATTTCCAGGTGCTTGGGCCCGGTCTTGTCCGAGGTGAGGAAGGGCAGGTTGATGGAGGCGGTGGTCGCGGCGCTCAGCTCGATCTTGGCCTTCTCGGCCGCCTCCCGGATGCGGCTCATGGCGGTGGGGTCGCGGGTGAGGTCGATGCGCTCCTGCCGCTTGAACGCCTCCACCAGGTAGGTCGCCACGCAGTTGTCAAAGTCGTCGCCGCCCAGGCGGTTGTTGCCGGCGGTTGCGAGCACCTCGATGACCTCGTTGTTGATGTCCAGAATGGACACGTCAAACGTGCCGCCGCCCAGGTCAAAGACCATGATCTTCTGCGCGCCGCCCTTGTCCATGCCGTAGGCCAGGGCGGCGGCGGTGGGCTCGTTGATGATGCGAAGGACGTTGAGCCCTGCGATGCGCCCCGCGTCCTTGGTGGCCTGGCGCTGCCCGTCGCTGAAATAGGCGGGCACGGTGATGACCGCGTCGCTGACCGTCTCGCCCAGGTACGCCTCGGCGTCCTTTTTGAGCTTTTGCAGGATGATGGCGCTGATCTCCTGAGGCGTGAAGGCCTTGTTGTCGATCTTGATGCGGTTGTCCGTCCCCATCTCGCGCTTGATGGAGGCGATGGTGCGGCTGGCGTTGGTCACGGCCTGGCGCTTGGCCGCCGCGCCCACGATGCGTTCGCCGTCCTTTGTAAAGGCAACCACGGACGGCGTGGTGCGCCCTCCCTCCGCGTTGGGAATCACGACGGGATCGCCGTTTTCCATAAATGCCACGCAGGAATTGGTGGTGCCCAGATCAATGCCGATGGTCTTGCCCATGAATGTGTTCCTCCTGACGGCGCTGCGCCGCTTATTGGGTACAACGATAAGCATACCCCGGGGCCGTTGTGAATGTATAGCGAAAAAATGAAGAAACCGTAAACTTTATGCGCTTTTGCATCAAAGGGAGGCCATGCGGGAAAACCATACGCCAGGGAAGGTGTTTTTGGATGAATCCCTATCTGATCGCTTTTTCGGTTTACGCGCTGCTCATCACTCCCGTCACGCTGCACGCGAGCGTGCGCCTGGGAACGCAGGTGCGCTACCGCCTGCGCGTGCAGGCGGCGGGGCTGCCTTTTATGCGCAGGACATACGGGGAGGAGCGCGAAAAGGAGCGGACGGTCCGCGAGGAGGATGTGACGCGCACCCTGTCCGAGCCGTGGATCTGGCCGGTGCTCAGGGCGGTGGGCGTGCGTGGACTTTTGCGCCTGGCGCGCGTGCTGCGTCTGGAAAGCGTCTATTTCCATGTCCGCGTCTCCTTTGACGACGCGGCAGCCACGGCCATGTGTTACGCGGCGCTTGAGACGCTGCTGCGCGCCCTGGCCTGTCTGGGGGCCCTGCCACGGTCGGTCGAGGGGCGTGTGGAGATGGACTTTCAGGCCAGGGGCACGGAAGTTTTCACAAGCGGCATAATCAGCGCCCGGCTGGGGAGCCTAGGCATGGCGGCAATCCGACTCGGCGCGGCGCTTGTGAAAAGCCGCGCCAGGCAAAACCGCACGGAGGAGGAGACATATGCAGCAGCATCCCATTGACAACATGATGCAGACCACGATGGAAAACATCCGCAGCATGGTGGACGTGAACACCGTGGTGGGCGCGCCCGTGACGGGAACGCGCGGCACCACGATCATTCCCATCTCCAAGGTGAGCTTCGGCTTTATCGCCGGCGGGGGCGAGTACGCGGCCGAGGACAGCAAGAGCCGCTCCCTGGCGCCGGAGAGCTTCCCCTTCGCGGGCGGCACGGGCGCGGGCGTGTCGGTGCAGCCGGTGGGCTTTCTGGTGGTGGGCGACGGCACGGTCAAGATGCTCCCGGCGCAGACCAACGGCGCGATGGAGCGCGTGGTGGAGCTGCTGCCCCAGCTTTTGGAGGATCTCCAGGGCGGGGAGCATGGCGAGAAGAAAAAGGCGCGCAAGGTCTACAAGACCGAGATTGAAACCTTTGACTTCGGCGCGGGGGAGGATGACGCCCAGCCATGAGGACGAGGTTCATCGCAAGGCTTCGGGCGCTGGCGGTGCTGGCGCTTTGCGCCGTGATGACATTTCTCAACGGCGGCGCGAGCGCCGAGGAGGAGGTGGACACCAGCGCGCGCGCGGCGGCGCTCATTGAGCGCAGCACAGGCATGGTCCTCCTGGCCCACAACGAGAACGAGCCGCTGCCCATGGCCTCCACCACCAAGATCATGACCGCCCTGCTGGCCCTGGAGAAGGGCAACCTGGACGACGTCGTCACCGTGGGGCGAAACGCGTACGGCGTGCCGGGCACCAGCATCTATCTCAACCTTGGCGAGCACATCACCCTGCGCGACCTGCTCTATGGCCTGCTTCTGGCCAGCGGCAACGACGCGGCGGTCGCCATCGCCGAGCACATCGGCGGCAGCGTGGAGGCGTTCTGCGCCATGATGACAGAGCGCGCGGCCGAACTGGGATGCGAAAACACGGCCTTTGTCAACCCCAACGGCCTGCCCGCCGAGGGGCATCACACCACCGCCTATGACCTGGCGCTCATCGCACGCGAAGCGATGAAGAATGAATTCTTCCGCGAAATCGTCTCCACCCGTCGCGCCTCCATCCCCTGGGAGGGGCGCAGCTATGACCGCATCCTCAACAACAAAAACCGCCTGCTCACCGACTACGAGGGCGCGATGGGCATCAAGACCGGCTACACCCGCGCGGCGGGGCGCTGCCTGGTCTTCGGCGCCCGGCGCGACGGGCTGGAGGTCATCGGCGTGGTCCTCAACTGCGCCGACTGGTTTGACGAGGCCGCGCGCCTGATGGACCTGGGCTTTGAGCGCTACGAGGGCTTCACGGCCCTCAGCGCCGGGGAGACGGTCCGCGAGCTGCCGGTCACCGACGGCAGACAGGCGGCGGCGCGCATCTGCGCGGGCGGCGACCTGACCGCCGCCGTGCCCAGGGGCGCGATTCCCACGCTGGAGTACGATCTGCCGGGCACGCTGCCGGCGGGCCTGGAGATGGGAGAGGCGGTGGGGGAGGCGCGCATCATGCTCGAGGGCCGCACGCTGGCTTCCGTACCGCTGGTGCTCACCGAAAGCCTCGTTCCGCGCGACTACGCCTTTGAGCTGGAGAGAGCGCTGCGCCTCTGGCCGCTGCAAAGCCAGGGCATCGCACAGTGACCCCAGCGCCGCCCGGACATGCCGGACGGCGCTTTTGCGTGAAAAACCTAATTTTACGCCGTAAAGTCGTTGACAAATAAAGAGGCTTGTGGTACAATTTCTTCTCGTCAGCGGGTACCCTGAGGATCAGCCCCTAGCGCGTTGCGCGCTGTGCGCCTGTAGCTCAGCCGGATAGAGCAACGGCCTTCTAAGCCGTGGGTCAGGGGTTCGAATCCCTTCAGGCGCGCCAGACGTGGTGGGTATAGTTCAGCGGTAGAGCGCCAGATTGTGGCTCTGGATGTCGTGGGTTCGAACCCCACTACTCACCCCACTTTTTCCCCTTGTTGGGGTATCGCCAAGCGGTAAGGCACGGGACTTTGACTCCCGCATTCGTAGGTTCAAATCCTGCTACCCCAGCCAGCAATCGCCGCAAGGCTGATACAAGAAGATCGACATCCAGATGGGATGCCGGTCTTATTGTTTATTTTGAGATTGCCGGCACGAAAACGGTGAAAGGAAGCGGGCGAAGGGCCGCCCGGCAGGGTGAAGTGACGATGCCATTGAAGGTCTACCGGGCAGGGATTGATGTCGGTTCGACGACGGTGAAGCTGGTGGTTCTGGACGGGCAGGGGCAGGCGCTCTACAGCGAGTACCGGCGGCACTGCGCGCGCACGCAGGAGACGCTGGCCGACCTGTTGCAGCAGGCGCGGGAACGCCTGGGAAGCTGCTGCCTGAGGGTGCGCATGACCGGCTCGGGCGCCCTGTCGCTGGCGGATGCGCTGCACGTGGGCTTTGAGCAGGAGGTTGTGGCGGTGGCCGAGGCGCTTGAGGCCGCGGCGCCGGGCACGGACGTGGCCATTGAGCTGGGCGGCGAGGACGCGAAGATCATCTACTTCACCGGCGGCGTGGAGGAGCGCATGAACGGCGTGTGCGCGGGCGGTACGGGCTCGTTTATCGACCAGATGGCGGCGCTGCTCAAGACGGACGCCAGAGGGCTCAATGACCTGGCCGCGGGCTACCGCGAGATCTACCCCATCGCGGCGCGCTGCGGGGTGTTCGCCAAGTCGGACATCCAGCCGCTCATCAACGAAGGCGCGGCGCGGGAGGACCTGGCGGCGAGCATCTTCCAGGCCGTGGTCAACCAGACCATCTCCGGCCTGGCGTGCGGAAAGCCCATCCGCGGGCGTGTGGCCTTTCTGGGCGGGCCGCTGCATTTTCTTCCAGAGCTGCGAAACGCCTTCATCCGCACCCTGCATCTGACGGAGGAGACCGCCGTCATCCCGGCGGACAGCCACCTCTTCGCGGCGCGGGGCGCGGCCATGCGCGCCGAGGGCAAGGAAATTCCGGTGGATCAGCTCATCGAGCGACTCCGCCAGGGCGTGACGCTGAGCGAGGGGCTCAAGCGCCTCCCGCCCCTGTTTGCCAACCATGAGCAATATGCCGCCTTTGCCCGCAGGCACGAGCGCGCCGCGGTGCGCCGGGGCGATCTGGCCTCCTACAGCGGGGATTGCTTCCTGGGCATCGACGCGGGCTCGACCACCACCAAGGTGGCGCTCATCGGCGCTGAGGGCGAGCTGCTCTACAGCTTTTACGCGGGCAACCAGGGAAGCCCCATTGAGACGGCCCGCCGCGCCATCCGCGAGTTGTCCGAGCGCCTGCCCGCCGGGGCGCGGGTGGCGCGCTCATGCTCCACGGGCTATGGCGAGGAACTGCTCAAGTCCGCCTTCTGCCTGGACGAGGGCGAGGTGGAGACGATTGCGCACTGCACGGCCGCCGCGTTTTTCGATCCCGAGGTGGACTGCGTGCTGGACATCGGCGGGCAGGACATGAAGTGCATCCGGCTCAGGAACGGCGCGGTGGACACGATTTTGCTCAATGAGGCGTGTTCGTCAGGCTGCGGGTCGTTCCTGGAGAACTTCGCCATGTCCATGGGCTATACCGCCGAGGGCTTCGCCGCCGAGGCGCTGTTCGCCCCCGAGCCGGTCGATCTGGGAACGCGCTGCACCGTCTTTATGAACTCCAACGTCAAGCAGGCGCAGAAGCAGGGCGCCTCCGTGCAGGACATCTCCGCGGGCCTGGCCTGCTCGGTGGTCAAAAACGCGCTGTTTAAGGTCATCAAGCTCTCCGACGCCGCCTCCCTCGGCCGGCACGTGGTCGTGCAGGGCGGCACCTTCCACAACAAGGCGGTGCTCCGGGCGTTCGAGCAGATCTCCGGGGCGCAGGCCGTCTGCCCGGACATCGCGGGCCTGATGGGCGCCTTCGGCGCGGCGCTGCTGGCCCGGGAGCGCTACGCGGGTCAGCCCACCGGCATGCTCTCCTTTGAAAAGATCCTCGCCCTGACCTACCGCACGTCCACGACGCGCTGTAAGGGCTGCGAAAATCACTGCATGCTGACCGTCAACCTCTTTGACGGCGGCAGGCGGCACATCACGGGCAACCGCTGCGAAAAGGGGCTGGGCGGAAAGGGCTCCGCCGCCAGCGCGCCCAACGTGCCCGCCTACAAGCTGCGCCGCATCTTCGATTATCCGCCGCTGGCGCCCCAGGACGCGCCGATGGGGGAGATCGGCGTGCCGCGCGTGCTCAACCTGTACGAAAACTATCCCTTCTGGGCCACGCTGCTGGCGCGCCTGGGCTTCCGCGTGGTGCTCTCGCCCCCGACCTCGCGCGACATCTATGAGCTGGGCATGGAGTCCATCCCCTCCGAGAGCGAGTGCTACCCGGCCAAGCTGGCCCACGGGCATGTGCAGTGGCTGATTAATCAGGGGCTGAAAACGATCTTCTATCCCAGCGTCTTTTATGAGCGGCAGGAAGACCCGGACGCGCAGAATCATTTCAACTGCCCCATGGTGATCGCCAACCCCGAGAACATCGCCAACAACGTCGAGGACATCGGCGGCGTCCGCTTCCTCAAGCCCTTTGTGGCCCTGAGCAGCGAAAAGACCGCCGCCGCGCGGCTGTCGCAGGTGTTTTCCGAAGCGTTCGGCATCCCCGCGGCCAGGACCCGCGCGGCCGTTCACGAGGCGTGGGAGGAGCAGCTTCGCGCCAAGGCGGACGTGCGCGCGGAGGGCGCCCGGGCGCTGCAATGGATGCGCGACAACGGCCGGCAGGGCATCGTGCTCGCCGGGCGGCCCTATCACGTGGACCCGGAGATCAACCATGGCATCCCGGAGCTGATCGCCTCCTACAACCTGGCCGTGCTGACCGAGGACTGCATCCCTGAGGACTTCCCCTCAGAGCATCCCCTGCGCGTCAACGACCAGTGGGTCTATCACTCCCGCCTCTACCGGGCCGCCGAATTTGTCCGCACGCGCGACGATCTGGAGCTGATCCAGCTCAACTCCTTCGGCTGCGGCCTGGACGCCATCACGGCCGATCAGGTGAGCGAGATCCTGGAGGGGTCGGGCAAGCTCTATACCCTCATCAAGATCGACGAGGTCAACAGCCTCGGCGCCGCCCGAATCCGCATCCGCAGCCTCCTGGCGGCCGTGG
>CALVKX010000117.1 GCA_944333375.1 uncultured Eubacteriales bacterium | reverse complement strand
CCCTTCTGGTCCTTGGCGGAGTTGGGGTACTTGGTGCTCTTTTCGATATCCTTGATGGTGATGAGGCCGCACAGCTCAAACTGATCGTTGACGATGGGCAGCTTTTCAATGCGGTGCGCGGCCAGAATCTTCTTGGCCTCCTCCAGCGTGGTGCCCACGGGCGCGGTGATGAGGTTCTCGGAGGTCATGACCTCCTCGATGCGGCGGCTGTCGTCGGTTTCAAAGCGCAAATCGCGGTTGGTCAGAATTCCCACCAGCTTTTTCCCGCGGGTGATGGGCACGCCGGAGATGCGATACTTGGCCATGAGGGCCTCCGCATCACGGATGAGATGGTCGGGCGAGAGGAAGAACGGGTCGGTGATGACGCCGTGTTCGCTGCGCTTGACCTTGTCCACCTGTGTTGCCTGCTCATCAATGGTCATATTCTTGTGAATGATGCCCAGTCCGCCCTCCCGCGCTATGGCGATGGCCAGCCGCGCGTCGGTGACGGTGTCCATGGCGGCGCTCAGCAGCGGGACATTGAGCCTGATGGTCGGGGTCAGCATGGTCGAGGTGTCCACGTCGCGCGGCAGCACGCTGCTTGCGCGGGGTACCAGGAGCACGTCGTCAAATGTGAGGCCCGTGCGAATGTTCTCCTCCAGCATCGAACTTACCCACCCTTTCTTGCACTAGGATTGTGGCTATTTTACCAGCGCGTGCCGGGAATGTCAACGCTTCGCCGCCGCCTTTGCCCCTTCCCACCCCGTGTTTTGCGGTTTTCGTTGAACTTTTGGGCCGCGTGATGTATAATAGCGGTAAAGAGCTTCGTTCATCAAGCCTTCGGAGGTGTTTTTATATGGACCCCATCATCACCATTGGACGCGAATACGGAAGCGGCGGGCGCGAAATTGGCAAGCTGGTGGCCGACAAGCTGGGCGTTCCCTTCTATGATAAAGAGATCCTGACCCGCGCGGCCGAAGAAAGCGGCCTGTGCCACGAGCTTTTGGAGCGCCATGACGAAAAAAACACCGTCGGCGGCATGCTGGCGGGCAGCGCGGGCGCGGGTCTTCATATGGGAGCGGGCGGCATGGGTCTGCAGATGCCGCTCAACCAGCGGGTCTTTCTGGCGCAGTTTGACGCCATCAGCAAGATCGCCTCGGAGGGGCCCTGTGTGATCGTGGGCCGCTGTGCGGACTACGTGCTCAAGGACCGGCCGGGCATCACGCACATTTTCGTGTACGCCTCCGAAGAGCGGCGCATCGAGCGCATCATGCGGGTGGAGAAGGTGGACCGTGAGCATGCCCGCGAGCTGATTCGCAAGACGGACCGCCAGCGCCGCAGCTACTATAACTTCTTTGCCGACGGCAACTGGGGCATGCGCAGCAACTACGATCTGATGATCCGCACCGACGGGCGCAGGCCTGAGGAGGTGGCGGACGCCATCATCTCCTTCGCCAGGATGCGCACCGACGCCTGAGACGGGCAATGCAAAGCGGGGGTTCCGCATGAGGACCCCCGCTTTGCGTATTTGCCTTTTCGTCAGCCGATATAGACGTCTTCCTCGTTGCCGTCCATCTCGGAATCCTCTCCCTCCCCAGGCGTGGCCTGTGGCTCGGGCGTGGCGGCCAAGGTGTTCTCAAACGTAATCGTAGCCACGTTGCCTTCCTGCGTGCATTGCAGGCTGTAGACGCCAACCTGCGTGGAATAGCTTCCTTCTCCGGCCGCCAGCCCTTCGTTGACGGCCGTCACCAGGCCGTAGCGCACGGCCGGGTCGGCGGCGGTATGCATGGCCATCAGCAGCGCGTAGCTGTGATAGCCGGAGGTGGCGAAATCGTTGTATTCCGCCGTGCCGTAGGACATGCCCGCGGGCGCCGTCAGCACGATCTGGCACCTTTCGATGATTTCGTTGGTCTGATCCAGGCGGATGCTGACGCTGAGCACGTCCCCGATGAGCTGGTACATGCGGTGTCCGCCGTCCGCGTTGGCATCGCCCTTGGCAAGCACCAGCGGCAGCAGATGACGGCCGGTGTTGTCGTTGATGAAACTGAGGTTGTCGGCATAACACGCCTCGAAATCCTCATAGCCGCGCCCGGAGATGGCCGCGGCGGCGGGGCGCGCCAGGCAGAGCAAGAGCAGCAGGCAGCAAAGCGTGATTGGCTTACGCAATTTGTCTCCTCCGTTTGCAGCGATATCATCCCGCTCCGTCAGCGAACGCCGAAGCGGTAGATGGTGAAGGAATCATAGGTGTCCTGCGGCCTGAGTACGATGGAGGGAAACTGCGGCTGATGAATGGCATCGGGATAATGCTGCGTCTCCAGGCATACCCCGGAGTAGGGGCCGTAGTGCACGCCCTCCTTGCCGTCGATGTCCAGGAAGTTGGCGGTGTAGCACTGCACGCCGGGCTGGTCGGTGATGACCTCCATCAAGCGGCCAGTCCTGGGCGAATAGAGCGTGGCGATCCGCTTGGTCTGGCGGTCGCCTCCCGCGCAGTAGTTGAAATCCACGCCCTTTGCCATGGTCATTCCGGGGCACTCGGGCATGCGGTCCAGCACATCGCCGATGCGGGTGGGCTTTGTAAAATCATACGGCACCTCCCCCACCGGAATCAGCCTGCCCGTGGGAATGAGCCCCTCGCCCACCTCGGTGACCAAATCGGCGTTGATTTGCAGCTCCAGGTCGCGCACGCTCGCGGAGGCATGCCCGTCCAGGTTGAAATAGGCGTGATTGGTGAGGTTGCACAGGGTGGCCTTGTCGGTGCGGGCCTGGTAGTGGATGCCCAGCTCGTTTTGGTCGTTAAAGGTATAGGTCACCTTTACCTCAAGCGTTCCGGGAAAGCCCTGGTCGCCGTCCTCGCTCCTCAGCGTCAGCTCCAGCGCGTCGCCCTCCGCCGCCGCGGGCTGTACCTTCCACATCCGCAGGCCAAAGCCCACCCCGCCATGCAGGCAGTTGCCGTTGTCGTTCCCGGGCAGCGTATAGCGCTGTCCCTCCAGCTCGAACGCCGCGCCCCGGATGCGATTGCCCACCCGGCCGATAAGCATGCCCATGCTGCCGCTGAGGCCCCGGGCATACACGCCGATATCCTCAAAGCTCAAATTGACGTCGTCCAGCCTGCCATTCCGATCCTTGACCAGGATGCGGGTGATGATGCCGCCGAAATCGAGGACGGATACGCAGGCTCCCTCCCGGTTGGTCATGGTATACTCCATAACCTGTTCCCCGGCGGGGGTAACGCCGAAGGGACGCTGGGTGATGCTCATGACAGGGCCTCCTTTGCACTTGAACTGTTTTCGTGTGGCTATGCCTATTGTAGCCCATCGGGCACCGGGGGTCAAGGGACGGCGCAACAATTTACGCCTCCTCCCCCAGGACCTCCCGCCGCGCCTTCCGGCTCAGACCCGCCAGCACCAGCGCATAGGACGAATCGCACAGCCGGAGGATCGTATTGCGTTCCACTCCGCCGTCCAGGCGGATGGAGATCCACCTGCGCTTGTCCGTATAAAACCCCGGCAGGATATCGGGACAGCCGGCGCGCAGCAGCTCGCTTTCCGCCGGATCGCATTTGAGCGTAAGCAGCGGATGTCCCGCATATTCCTTTGCATAGGCGGGGCCCGGCAGGCAGATGGCGGCATAGAGCTTTCCCGCCACGCGGTAGCGGCCCCAGCCCCATTCGATCTTGTAATCCCACACCGTCGCGGGTTTTTCGCGCAGGTAACGGTCCAGCCAGGCAAGCTCGTCCATGCCTCATCGCCTCCCCTGTTGCCGCCATTATAGCCACGCTGCGCGAAAAAGTCAAAATCCCGCGCCGTCGGTTTGATGCACAACTCCCAACGGTATCGTTCTTTGGAAGCATCCAGTTTTTGTACAAAAGAAAATCCATTTTTCCTCTTGCAATCTGCGCCGTTTTGGTGTATAACAGACGCATCCGGTCGAAACATCGCCAATAGGGCAAAAAACGTCCCACTCAATCAAACAGGGAGGAAGCATCACATGGAGGAACGCGTATATAATTTTTCCGCAGGTCCCGCGATGATCGCTGAAAGCGTGCTCAAAAAGGCGGCCGCCGAGCTGGTCTGCTACCCCGGACGCGGCATGAGCGTCATGGAGATGAGCCACCGCAGCGGCATGTACATCGAGCTCTTTGACCGCACCAAGGCGCTGCTCAAAGAGCTGATGAATGTGCCGGACGATTATGAAATCCTGTTTTTGCAGGGCGGCGCGACGCTTCAGTTCAGCGCCGTACCGCTGAACCTGCTCTCCACCGGCAAGGCCGATTATGTGGACAGCGGCAACTTTGCCCACCTGGCCGCCGAGGAAGCCAAGAAGTATGCCGACGTGCACATCGCCGCCTCCTCCCGCGAGGACACCTACACCTACGTCCCCGACGCCTTCGACTGGCGGCCGGACGCGGACTATGCCTACATCACCACCAACAACACCATCTACGGCACCCGCTACACTGCCATTCCCGACACCGGGAAGGTGCCGCTGGTGGCGGACATGAGCTCCAACATCCTCTCCGAGCCCTTCGACGTGACGAAGTTCGGCGTCATCTTCGCCGGCGCGCAGAAGAACATCGGCCCCGCGGGCCTGTGCATCGTGATCGTGCGCCGCGACCTGATGGGCCACGAGGACCCCAAGTGCCCCAAGCTGATGAGCTGGGCTTTGCAGAGCAAGAACGACAGCATGCTCAACACCCCCAACACCTACGGCATCTACATGGCCGGCCTGGGCTTTGAGTGGCTGAAGGACCTGGGCGGCGTAGCGGCCATCTACGAGCAGAACAAGTACAAGGCCGGCCTTCTCTACGACTACCTGGATCAGAGCGCGCTGTTCAAGGCGCCCGCCCGCAGGGACTGCCGCTCGCTGATGAACGTGACCTTTGTTACCGGCGACGCCGACAAGGACGCGGCCTTTGTCAAGTATGCCGCCAAAAACGGCCTGGTCAACCTCAAGGGACACCGCAGCGTGGGCGGCATGCGCGCCAGCATCTACAACGCCATGCCGGTGGAGGGCGTCAAAAAGCTCGTCGAAGTCATGAAGGCCTTTGAAAAGGAGAATGTATGATGTATAAGATCCAGACCCTCAACAATATCTCCGATGTCATCCACCAGAGCCTGACCGCCGAGCGCTACCTCATCGCCAAGGAGGAGCCCGTGCCCGACGGAATTCTGGTCCGCTCCGCCTCCATGCACGACATGGATCTGCCCGACAGCCTGCTGGCCATCGCGCGCGCCGGCGCGGGCACCAACAATATCCCCATCGACGAGTGCACCAAGCGTGGCATCGTGGTCTTCAACACCCCCGGCGCCAACGCCAACGCCGTGGCCGAGCTGGTTATCTGCGGCCTCATGCTGGGCAGCCGCAACGTCGCCGGCGGCATCGACTGGGCGCGCACCCTGGACGGCCAGGGCGCGGAGGTCTCCAAGCTGGTGGAAAAGGGCAAGGCCCAGTTCGCGGGCCCCGAGGTGCGCGGCAAGACGCTGGGCGTCATCGGCCTGGGCGCCATCGGCGCGCTGGTGGCCAACGCCGCCGCACAGGGCCTGGGCATGAACGTCATCGGCTACGACCCCTTCATCAGCGTGGAAAGCGCCTGGTCCCTCAGCCGCGCCATCAAGCGCTCCTCCTCCGTGGATGAGATCTATCAGTCCGCCGACTACATCACCGTCCACGTGCCCCTCACCGACGCCACCCGCGGCATGTTCGGCGCGGCCTCCATCGCCCAGATGAAGGACGGCGTGCACCTGCTCAACTTCAGCCGCGCCGAGCTGGCCGACGCAGAGGCCCTCGCCGCCGCCCTGGAGAGCGGCAAGGTGGCAAGCTACGTGACCGACTTCCCCACCCAGGCCGTGCTCAAGATGAAGAACGCCATCGCCATCCCGCACCTGGGCGCCTCCACCCCTGAGAGCGAGGTCAACTGCGCCGATATGGCCGCCCGCGAGCTGCGCGACTACCTGGAGGACGGCCAGATCCGCAATTCCGTCAACTTCCCCGAGATCATCCTGGGCCACAGCGAGGGCGTGCGCGTGCTCATCATCCATGAAAACGAGCCCGGCATGGTGTCGGCCATCTCCGCCGCCATCGGCGCCCGCAAGATCAACATCAACAACATGCTCAACAAGAGCCGCCGCGACATGGCCGTCACCGTGCTTGAGCTGGACCGCGAACCCGACGACATGCTCCAGACCCAGCTCAAGGCTCTGCCGGGCGTCATCCGCCTGCGGCTGCCGGCAAAGGGCTGATTTCCCCATATTCATTCATCAAGGAGGAAACGCCGGTCGGCTTTCCTCCTCAGACTGTCAAAAAACCCTTTGGGGAGGCTCGGAGGGCCGCAGCCCTCCGAATGAAATCCGAATCCAGCGACATGTGCGGTGGATTCGGAAGCCTTGCGCAGCAAGGTTTCCTTGCACGTTTCCCCGGCCGCGCCGCAGGCGCAGGGGAAACGTGTCCTGGCGGAAAAGATCGCCACAGGCGAGCTTTTTCGCCACGCTGAGGAGGAAACGCCGGTCGGCTTTCCTCCTTTTTTTGGTATCCCCGCACAAAAAATCTTTTGTACATTCTCCAAAAAAAAGCGTCCGCCCCCTTGACAAGCACCTGCATAATATGCATAATACATGCATAATAATTCAAGGAGGCATTTGCTATGGCACCCAAGGCCAAGAAGGATATTAAAAAAGTTGTGCTCGCGTATTCCGGCGGGC
>CALVKX010000116.1 GCA_944333375.1 uncultured Eubacteriales bacterium | reverse complement strand
CGGGCCGCCTCCTCGGTCATCATGCCGTCCGCCGCGTACTCGCCCACGTACAGCTCGCGCTCGATGATCGCGCCGTTCTCCGCGTTGAGATCCAGCGTGCCGTAAAGGCCCTCGGCCACGATAAAGACCTCGATCTCATGGCGCCCGTCGTCGATTTCCTCATCCTGACGGATGATCTGGGCGCCGGGATAAACCGCCTCCACCGCTGCGGCGACCGCTTCGGCCGTCATCGTCGTGGACTTGGCGGTCGAGGCGCTCTTGAGCTCGCTTTCGATCTTCGTCACAGCGCCGGTGGTGGGATTGACCTGGATTTCATACTTTTCCTGCGTGGCCTCCACGCGGAAGGTGAGCTCATACATGCCGTCATCGATTTCGCTCCTCAGAAACGAAGCGCCGTCGGGCACATAGGCGCGGGCCGCCGTCTCGGCCTCGGTATCCGTCAGGGCAAGGGCGCTGCCGGCCATCAGAAGGGCCGCGAGGAGAACCAAAATCATGCTCATCTTTTTCATTTTTCTTTTTTGCTCCTTTCTGTTTTGCACCCTCATCTGGGGTACGGTGAGAGTATAGCAAGGCAAGATGAAAGAAAAATGAAAAAGCAAAATTATTTTTTCGCGGGGAAAAACACCCGGACCTCGGTTCCCTCGCCCGGCGCGCTGCGGACCTCGGCGCGGCCGCCGTGCTGGTCGATGATCCATTTGGCGATCGAAAGCCCCAGCCCTGTCCCCTCGGAGTGGCGCGAGCTGTCCGCGCGCCAGAAACGGTCCCACATGCGGCTTTGCTCCTGCTGCGTCATGCCCGCGCCGTCGTCGCGCACGCTCAGGAGCACCTCGTCTCCGGCACGGCGCAAAACCAGCCACGCATGCCCTCCGGGCCGCCCATAGCGGATGGCGTTGCTCAGGAGATTCACCGCCAGGCGCGTAAGCAGCGAGGCGTCGGCCTCGAGCCGCACGTCCGCGGCCACATCCGCCAGGAGCGCAATGTCCGCATCCTGCGCCACGGGCTCCAGCTCCTCCGTCACCTCCCGCATCAGGCGGGAGGCGTCCACGTCCTCCCGCGTCACTTTCATCCGTCCCGCGTCCATGCGTGAAAGCGCCAGAAGCTGGGCCACGAGCTGGCTCAGGCCGTCGGTCCGCTCCATGATCTCCGCCAGTAGCGACGTGCGGCGCGCAGGGTCCGGCTCGTCGATCGCCGCCTGAGAGAGCAGGCGGACGGCGTTGAGCGGCGTGCGCAGCTCATGCGCCGCGTCGGAGGTAAAGCGGCGCTCCCTTTGGAACGACTCGTCCAGGCGCTCCAGCATGTCGTCCAGCGTTTTGGAAAGGCGGCTGAGCTCGTCCGCCCCTTCGCTCAGTCCCACGCGGCGCCCCAGATCGCCCCCGCTGAGGATGGCCCCCGCGGTGGCCGCCATTTGGTCCACCGGCCGAAACGCGCCGCGGGCGATGAGAAAGCCGCCCAGAGCGGTCAGCCCGATCATCAGGGGCAGCAGGATCAGCGCCGCCCTGAACACCGGCGTATAGGCCGCCGCCTCGGAGTCCGCCGCCTTGACGCACCGCACCCAGACGGCGCTTCGGCTGTCAAAGGTCAGCCGCGTGTCCAGCACATACCAGTCCAGCCCGCCGGAGGTGGTACGGCGGACCTGGTCCTGCGCAAAGGGCAGCTCCACGCGCGTGCGGCCGTAGATGAGCGTCCCGCTACCGGTGTACAGCGCAATGTGGACATCGGGAATGTCGTCCAGATCATCGTCGATCTCCAGATTCCCGCTTTCGTATTCCAGTTGGGAGCGGGCCAGCGCGCTGGCCGCCTCCAGCGTGTCGCTGTAGTACCTCAGGGCGCTGCGCTGAGCAGCGTAAAACAACAGAGCGCCCATCAGCCCCGCGGTCAGCAGCGCCAGCAGGGTGTACCATACCGTCATTTTCAGCTTGATGCCCATGACGCCCGCCTCACTCCTGCGCGCGCAGCACATATCCCACGCCGCGCACCGTATGAATCAGCTTCTTTTCAAAGGGATCGTCCACCTTTTTGCGCAGGCTGCGAATGTAGACGTCAACCATGTTGGACACGCCCTCATAGTCCATGTTCCACACGTTTTCCAAAATGCGGTCGCGGGAGAGCACCACGCCCGCGTTGCGGATGAGGTATTCCAAAATGGCGTACTCCCGGCTGGTCAGACGCAGCTCCACGCCTCCGCGCATCGCCGTGTGCCGGCTCGCGTCCAGGGTGAGGTCCTCCAGCGCAAAGAGGTTCCCCGTGGCCTTGTGCCTGCGCGCCAGCACGTGGATCCGCGCCAGAAGCTCCTCGTAGGCGAAGGGCTTGACCAGGTAGTCGTCCGCGCCGGCGTTGAGCCCGTCCACCCTGTCCTCCACGGCGTCCCGGGCGGTCAGAAACAGCACCGGGGTTTCTCTCCCCTTCTCCCGCATCCGCCTGACGGCCTCCAGCCCGTCCATCCTGGGCATCATGATATCCAGCACGATCACGTCATAGCGAACCACCCCGCTCAGCTCCAGCGCCTCCTGCCCGTCATGGCAGACATCGGCGGAGATATGATCGCTTTTGAGCCGGTTTTTCAAAAGCGCGGCAACGCGCCGGTCGTCCTCGGCGATGAGTACCCGCATGCCGCATCCCTCCCTTGGCAACATTATAGCCGCACCCGTTTTCTCTGGCAAGCGTCCGCCTCCGCCGCCGTCCTTTTCTTAAAGAATATCAAATTTTTCGGGCGAAATATGAAGATTTTGTTTCAATGGCTCTTGATTTTTTTCATAACTGGCTTTACAATGTAAACATCCTTTGATTTTTACTGCCTTTTGGCATGCGGATAGCACATCTGTGGAAAGGAAGAAGGCAATGGCCAAGCGGATTCTTTTGGTGGATGACGAGCCTCTTATTGTAAAAGGTTTGAAATACACCCTCGAGCAGGAGGGTTTTGAGACCGATTCCGCCGCCGACGGCGAGGAAGCGCTGACCAAGTTCTTCTCGGGCCACTTTGATTTTATCCTTCTGGACGTAATGCTGCCCAAGATTGACGGCATCACGGTATGCCAGCGCATCCGCGAGCACAGCAACGTGCCCATCATCATGCTCACCGCCAAGGGGGAGCAGATCGACAAGATTCTGGGGCTGGAGTACGGCGCGGACGATTACATGACCAAGCCCTTCAACATTCTGGAGGTCAAGGCGCGCATCAAGACCATCATGCGCCGCGCGTCGGGCAGCGTGCAAAACGAGGCGCGCAAGATCGTCCGCGTGCACGACATGGAGATCAACGCCATCAACCGTTCCGTGATGCTCGGCGGCAAGGAAGTGCGGCTGACCGCCAAGGAATTTGATCTCCTTCAGGTGTTCGTCAACAACCGCGGAAAGGTTTTCAGCCGCGAGGCGCTGCTGGAAACCGTCTGGAAATACGATTACACCGGCGATGCGCGCACGGTGGACGTGCATATCCGAAGGCTGCGTGAAAAGATTGAGCGCAACCCCGCCCAGCCGGAATTCATCTTCACCAAGTGGGGAGTGGGCTACTATTTCACCGACAAGGATTAACACGCCGTTCACTTCCATCCGCTGGAAAATTCTTTTCGCCTTCCTGCTCATTGTGGGGGTGAGCTACTATGCGGTAGCCACCTCGCTCATTGGGCTGGTGGGCGATTATTTGTTCGACGACCGCAAGCAGCAGGACCGCGCCAACGTCGGTCACCTGGCGCGGGAGATTTCCTCGCTCTACCTCACGGCGCAGATGGAGGCCCTTCAGACGCGGCTGAATACGGCGTCCAGCGAGCTGGACGCGAGGCTGATGGTGCTGGACATGAGCGGCAAGGTGCAGGCCGACAGCGCCAACGAGCTCAACGGTTCGCGCATGGAGCTTCCGGAGGTTTCCAGTATTCTCTCGCTTGGAAAGACCGAGGACTACGGCGTTCACCAGCTCGAGGACGAGGACGCCACGCTGGATGTATTCGGGCTTCTTCGCCCCTTCGACCAGGGGGTTGAGTGGGTGGCGCATGCCACCGCGGCGCTGACCCACAACGGCCAGACCATCGGCGTGCTGTTGCTCACCTCCCCCATGCAGGGCACCATGCAAAGGCTCTTTACCCTGCAGGACAAGATGATTCTCTATTTTCTCATCGCCGCCGGCGCCGCCATGGTCATCGCGCTGGTGTTTTCGCGCATCATCACCCGGCCCATTGTCTCCCTGACGCGCAGCATCCAGCGCATGGGGCGGGGCGACCTGTCCGTGCGCGTGCCCGTCAAGGGCAGCGGCGAGCTGCGCCGCCTTTCGGAAACCTTCAACACCATGTCCGAAAAGCTGGAGATGCTCGACAAGAGCCGCAACCAGTTCGTCTCCAACGCCAGCCACGAGCTCAAGACCCCGCTGGCGACGATGAAGATCCTCCTGGAGAGCATCATCTATCAGCCCGACATGGACGCCGGGATGCGCACCGAGTTTCTGACCGATATCAACAAGGAGATCGACCGCCTCAACCTCATCATCGGCGACCTGCTCACGCTGGTGAGCATGGATTCCAAGACCATGCGCCTCAACCGCACCACCTTCAGCCTGGCTCAGGTGGTCACCGACACGGCGCACCGGCTGAGCCTGGTGATGGAAAAGCGCCATCAGGAGCTCAAGCTGCAGCTTGCCGACCGCTGCGACATGTACGCCGACTGCGCCAAGCTCTCGCAGGTGGTCTACAACCTGATGGAAAACGCCAGCAAGTATACCCAGGAGGGCGGCGTGATCCGGGTGCGGCTGATCCGCTCCGGGCGGGACGCCATCCTGACCGTCTCGGACAACGGCCCCGGGATTCCCAAGGAGGATCAGTCGCATATCTTTGACCGCTTCTACCGCGTGGACAAGGCCCGCAGCCGCGAAACGGGCGGCACGGGCCTTGGGCTGAGCATCGTGCATCAGATGGTGCTCATGCACGGCGGCACGGTGTCGGTGGACAGCGAAGAGGGCAACGGCGCCACCTTTACGGTGGAATTGCCCATTCATCAGGGATGACGGGAGGGATGCCGATGGTCAGAAAACGCGCAAAGCTGCTTGCTCTCATGGCGCTCGCCTGCGCTTTGCTCAGCGCCTGCGCATCCGTGGGACTGCCCGTGGCCGATGACGAGCTCCCCGCAACCCTTCCTCCCGCCGAGGTCAGCTTTCTGGCGCCGATCGGCGACGCCTCTCTGGAGTATACGGCTCCCGCCACGCTCTACCTCCCCCGCCATGACGGCATGAGCCTGACGGCGGTGGAGAGCGAGGTCTCCTTTTCCCCCACCCGCCCCGACGCGGAGAGCCTCGCACGGGCGCTTCTGGCCTATGCCGGCGACGGCGTGGCAAGCCCCGTGGGCGGAAGCGTCCGGCTGTCGCTCTACGGCGTCAACCCCGTGGAGGTCAGCCGCAACGTGGCGACCGTCAACCTGGCGGCCAACGCCCTCCAGCTCAGCCGCGACGCGCTCTATCTGGCATGCCAGTCCATCGCCAACACGCTGACCACGCTCCCCGGGATCGAATGGGTCAATTTTCTGGTGGTGGACCGTCCCGTCGGGCTGGATATCGCCAACACGCTCCCCATGGGCGCGCTGTCGGCAACCTCGGCCCAGGACATCTCCGCGGCCTATGACCAGCTTCTCTCCCGCCGGGTGGACAGCGGATCGGACGCTTCCCTCAAACCCCTCACCTCCAACGTCACGCTCTACTTTCCCGTGGGCGGCACCGACGGCGTCGTCAGCGAGGTCAGGACCATCTCCTTTGCCGATCAGGTTTTTTCCAACATGGTAGTAACCATCCTGCGCGAGCTTGCGCAGGGCCCGGGCGCGCAGATCGATTCGCCCGCGCTTCCGCTGCTTGGCGACCTTCTCACCGCCGACCCCAAGCTGGTCAATTCCGAATCCACCGGCGGCTCCGTGATCTCTCTGGAGTTTGCCTACAACCTCGACGACATGCTCGAGGCCTACGGTCTGACCCGGGCCCAGAGCATGGCTTCCCTGTGCTACACGCTGTGTACGTTTTTCCCCAACGTCAGCGGGATCCGCGTCTCCATTAACGATACGCCCGTGTCCGAGCTGCAGCTGGAGGAGGACGTGGACGTGTCCATCAGCTTTACGGAAAACATCCTCCTTCGCGGGGATTTTTCCACCCTGCTCTATGACTACTGCACCCTCTTTTTTGCAGACGAGGCGGGCGAAAGCCTTCGCAGGGTGACCCGCCCCGTGCCCTATACCCAGCGCGTAAGCCCGCGCACGCTGCTCATCGAGCTGGCGCGCGGCCCCCAGGCCAGCGACAGCCTGCAGGGGCTATCCGCCGTCATGCCCGTGGGCGCGATTGAGGACACCGATATTCTCGGGCTGGCGCTCTCGGAGGGGACGATGCTGGTCAATTTTGCCCCCTCCTTTGAAAACGTGGGGGCAGGCATGGACGAAACCCGGGAACGCCTGCTCGCCTACGCCATGGTCAATACCCTCTGTGCGGGGACGGGCGCGGAGAGCGTGTGCTTCTTCCGCAGCGGTACGCAGTTCGATGGCTTTTCCGGCAAAATCTATTGGCGTGGGCTGTTCTACCCTCTGCCGACGGACAGCTAAAAAGCGGCGGGGAGCGTCATGGCTCCCCGCCCCAGCGTGTCGAAAAAGCTCGCCTGCGGCGATCTTTTCCGCCAGGACACGTTTCCCCTGCGCCTACGGCGCGGCCGGGGAAACGTGCAAGGAAACCTTGCTGCGCAAGGCTTCCGAATCCACCGCACATGTCGCTGGATTCG
>CALVKX010000115.1 GCA_944333375.1 uncultured Eubacteriales bacterium | reverse complement strand
GCCGTTGGTGATGGTGCCGGGGCAGCAACAGGGGTTGGCGTTCTTGTAAGAGTAAAAAGACATTGGCACGCCTCCTTTTTGGTTCGTCGGCTGCAAGGAGGCTTTGGCATGGCCGCGTCCCTTGCGCCGTTCACTGATACAGTATGACGGCGGGCCGGGCGCGTGCGGAAAAGTTGCGGTTTTCAGACATTCTCGGGCAGGATGCGCTCCACGGTATAGCCCATGGCCTCCAGCTCGTCTGGGACGCTGTCGCCGGGAAGCACCAGATGCAAAAGGCCCAGGGTCACAAAATAGCTGTGATCTTCCTCATTTTCCAACCACTGGGCGATGCGCCGGGCCATGCCGGCGTTTCGCTCCGTGATAAGCGCTCTGTGATATTCCCGGGCGAGCTGCTCTTCCTCCTCCGCCTCCATGCCCTCCAGATAGGCCGCGGCAAAGGCGTCCGCGTCGCCTTCGCGCCACCACTGGGGCCACTGGTCCATGGAGGCGTCCATGCCGGTCACGGTTTGCGGATCGAGGATGATGCGGCAGGTGGAGCGCAGCAGCGATTCCTGAAGCGCAGGGCTCAGGGAGTCGAGCACCTCCAGCTCGTCGCGGATGGTGTCGAGCCAGACCTCGGGCCTGCCTTCACCCAGCGCGCGGACCTGCTCCTCCACGCCCAGGCTGCTGGCGGCCCTGGCATTTTTTGCGCCCAGCGTGGCGGCGGTCGCCTCGGTATTGAGCATGCTCATGGCGGCCCAGGGCTTGAGGGCATTGAGCGAATCGATGCGGTAGCCCGTCTTCTGCGCCGCCTGACGGACCAGTTCAAAGGTCTCCCCGCTCACCAGATCGCCAAGCGTCTCCCCGTCATCGCAGCGCATCATCTCCGCGTAGACGGCCTGCGCCTCCGCGCTGCGCGTGTCACATTCAAATGCCAGCACGTCCGCATTCTCCAGCGCGTCGAGGATGTGACGGCCCATGGGGTACATCTCCTCGCTCCCCACATGGATGCTGCCCAATAGCACCACGCTGTTTTTCCCTCCGGTGACGCGGTAGAGGATGCCCACGCTCCCCTCCCGCCGGGACGCGCATCCCCCCGCGCCAAGGGCCAGAACGGCGGTCAGCGCCAGCAGGGTCATCCGTTTTCGCATGACAATGCCTCCAGTTCTTTGGCGGCCCGGGCGATGTCCTCGTCCCAAAGCCGCCACGATGCGGGCAGAAGCGCCGCGTAGACGGGATCGTAATAGCGCTCGTCCAAAAGCAGCACCATTCCCCGGTCCTCCTCGGAGCGGACGACGCGCCCCGCCGCCTGCAGGACCTTGTGCATGCCCGGGATCCGGCAGGCATAGGCAAAGCCGTCGCCGAAGTGCCGCTGGTAGCAGGCGCGGATGGCGCTCAGGCGCGCGGAGGGCGTGGGCAGCCCCATGCCGATCACCGCCGCGCCGATGAGCCGCTCCCCCGGAAGGTCGATGCCCTCGCTAAACAGCCCGCCCAGCACACACAGTCCCAGGCGCGGGCCGTCCTGACGCTCAAACGCCTCCAGAAACGCTCCCCGCTCCTCCTCCCCCATGTCCCTGCGCTGCACATACAGGTCGGGCAGGCCCGGCAGCTCCTGCAGACGGCGCAGAACCAAATTGAGGTATGCGTAGCTGGGGAAAAAGGCGATATAGCTCCCGGGCCTGACGGCGGTCAGCTCGCAAAGCGCCGCGGCGATCTCGCCCGCCGTGTCCTCCCGGCGGGCATAGCCGGTGGCGATCCGCCTGCGCACCACCGCCAGATGCCGCGGATCAAAGGGCGAAGGGAGCGAAAAACAGGCGTCCTCCCCGTCTCCGCCCAGCAGCCGCTTCATGGCGGGAAGCGGGTCCAGCGTGGCCGAAAAGAACACCGTTCCCCGAAGATTTCGCGTTACACGGGCGATCTCGTCTCCAGGCAGAAGGCAGTAGAGCGTAAGCGTGCGCTCCCGTCCCTCGCCCTCCAGCAAAATGGCATAGTCCTCATCCAAATGCTCCAGCGCGTAGCGAAAGCCCAGGCACATCCGAGCCGCGTCCATCGCTCCCTCCCCACCCTGGGCCGCGGCCTGAAAAAAGACGTCCTGCGCCTTTTGCGCAAGCCCCTCCGGCAGCGTCTCCAGCGTCCGCTCAAAGCGCTCCTCTCCCTCGCCCAGCGCGCGCAGAGCGCGGATCAGCGTGGTCATGGCGCGGTAGTAGGCGGTTTTTCGCCCGAACTCCCTGCCGCTGAGCGCCCGCAGGCGAGCCAGCTCACGGCTGTCCAGCGCGCCCGAAAGGCTCTCGCGCACCCGCTCCACGGCATGATGCGCCTCGTCCACCAGCAGCGTGATGTCCCGCCGCCGCTGAAAGAGGCGCTTGACCTGCGCAAAGGGATCGAAGGCGTAGTTGAGGTCCATGAGCACCACATCCGCCAGCTCCACCAGCGCAAGGGCCAGCTCGAAGGGACAGAGATTGTGCCGCTCGGCCGTCTCCCGGATGCGATCGTCCGTCCAAACCGCATCCGGGCATGCCAGCAGCTCCGCCACGCCGTCCCCCTGACGCAGATAATGCCCCGCGGCGCGGGGACAGAAATCCGAATGGCAGCGCGTGGGCGCGGGGCAGAGCTTTTCCTTGGCGGTCAGCACCGTGCAGCGGGCGCGCATGCCCTGCCGACAGAGGCGCTCGAGCGTGTTTACGGGGCTTTGCCGGGCGGTGTTGCGCGCCGTGAGGTAGACCACCTTGCCCGTCAGGCCCTCGCCCATGGCCTTGAGCGCGGGATAGAGCACCGCCGCGCTCTTGCCGGTGCCGGTGGGCAGGGTGGCAAAGAGCCGCTTTTTGCGCCGGATGGCGGTGTAGACCTGCACGGCCAGCTCCCGCTGGCCCTTTCGGTAGGCGTCGTAGGGAAAGGCCAGCGCGCGGAGGCTTTCGTCCCGTGCCAGGCAATGCTCGCGCTCGCGCAGGGCAAAGGCCGTCCAGGGCTCAAGCAGCTCCAAAACCGCCTTTTCCAGCTCCGCGTCCGAAAGGCTTTCCTCGTGCCGGGACAATACCGTCCCGTCCCCGTCCACGTAGGACACACACAGCCGCACTTGCCCGCAGGGCTTCTCCAGGGCGACCATCGCCGCATAGCAAATCGCCTGCGCACGGTGCGCGCGCTGGGGCTCCTTCCTCGCTCCCGCGCCGAGCTTGATCTCCTCCACAAAGGGCTCGTCCCCGTCTCTGAACAGGTCCATGCGGCCAAATACGAGCACCTCCGCGCCAAGGCAGGAAAAGACATGCCGGAGCGCTTTCTCCTTTTCGCCCTCCGCGTCCCGCTGCCGGGCCCGGTGCGCCTGCGCGCCCGCGAGCATGCCCTCCACGTCCGCCGATGGCATGATGTCCGGCGGGAAACAGGAAAAGGCCACCAGCTCGCGCACGGAGACCCGAAATGATTCTCCCACGGCTGTGGCCCTCCTTTTGTAAGCTGCGGTCAGTCCCTGCGGTTGCGTGCGATGATGAGCAGGCGGACCAGTTGCAGAAGGCTGCTGATGGCTGCCGCCACATAGGTCATGGCCGCGGCGCTAAGCACCGCGCGCGCCCCGGAAAGCTCGTCCCGGCTGAGGAAGCCGCCCTGCTCGAGCGCACGGATGGCGCGTTTGCTGGCGTCAAACTCGACCGGCAGGGTCACCAGCGAGAACACCAGCGTGAGGGCGAAGCAGACGATGCCCACATAGATCAGCGGCTCCCAGCTAAACAGGATGCCCATGAGAAAGACGGGAAAGTAAAGGTTGCTGCCGAGGTTGACCACCGGCACGAGGGCGCTGCGCAACTTCAGCGGCGCATAGCCCTCCCGCTGCTGCATGGCGTGCCCACACTCATGCGCCGCCACGCCAATGGCCGCGACGCTGGAGGAACCGTATACGTCCGCGCTCAGGCGCAGGGTGTTGCTGCGCGGGTCGTAGTGGTCCGTGAGGCTTCCGGAGGTGGAGCGCACGCTCACGTTACCGCAGCCGCTTTCGTTGAGCAGCGCACGGGCGATATCCTCGGCGTCCGCGCCCCTGGATGACTGAACAGCGCTGTACTTTCTGAATGTGGACGAAACCCGGGCCTGTGCCCACAGTCCCAGAATCAGGCCGGGAATCACAAGGATCATCGTCCAGTCCCAATAAAACATCGTAGACCTCCTTACCGGGCCGTTTGCCAGCCCATGCTTAGCATACACCATTCTGCGGAAAATTCAACCCGCACGGCGCTCAAATGTCGTTTTTATGCCGCGTATACCGCCGCGCGACCGCGGGCAGGCTATAGGCGGGAGGGATGCCTATGCACCGCGGGCTTTGGCCGGAGGCCGCGCTGGCGCTGATCTGCGCCGCAGCGTTTCTTGCCGCGCTGCTTTTTCCGCTGGCGGCGCTGGCCACCCCATATACCCCTGAGGAACGAACGCTCCTGGACGCCTATGCGTCCGGGCAGATCATCCGCCTGCACGTGCTGGCCGACGGGGACGACCCGGAGAGCCAGCGCATCAAGCTGTGCGTTCGCGATGCGCTGATCGAGGCCTTCGGCGATGGTTTGCTCTCGGCCTCGCAGGACGACGCCGACGCGGTATACGAGGCGCTTTTGGATAACGTCTCGCTCATGGAGGCCGTGGCGGAGGAGTGCGCCCGGGCCAACGGCTTTGAGGGAAGCGTGACCGCCGAGGTCGGCGTGATGACGCTTCCGCAGAAGGCCTACGGCCATGTGGTGCTGCCCGAGGGTTCCTATCGGGCGCTTCGTGTGACGCTTGGCAGCGGCGCAGGACGCAACTGGTGGTGCGTGCTCTTTCCCCAGCTCTGCCTGGCCGTCTCCTCCGACAGCGGCGAGGTGACGCCCTCCGACATGCCCGATCTCACCTGGGACGCGAAGCGCATCTTCTCAAAGTGGCTGATTTTTCCCCTTTGACGCGCGTATGCGCGCAAAATATGCTATAATGGGCGCATCCCCATGATGGAGGTGCGTCTTGATGCCGTCCCCGTTTCTGCCTGTCACGCCCGAGGAGGTCGCGCTTCGCGGCTGGGATGCGCCGGATTTTGTCTACGTGGTCGGCGAGGCGTATGTCGATCATCCCTCCTTTGGTCACGCCATCATCAGCCGCGTCCTGGAGGACGCGGGCTACCGGGTGGCCATGCTGTGCCTGCCGGAATACCACAGCGCGGAGGCGTTCAAGCGCTTTGGCCGGCCGAAGCTGGGCTTTCTGGTGACCTCCGGCGTGATCGACAGCATGGTCAACCACTACACCGCCGCCCGCAAGCGGCGAAACACCGACGTCTACGCCCCCGGCGGGAAAGCCGGGCTTCGGCCCGACCGCGCCGTGACGGTCTATTGCAACCGCATCCATGAGGCCTATCCCGGCATCCCCGTGCTCATCGGCGGGGTGGAGGCCTCTTTGCGCCGCTTCTCGCATTACGACTACTGGGACGACAAGGTGCGCCGCAGCGTGCTGGTGGACAGCGCCGCCACGCTGCTGCTCTACGGGATGGGGGAAAACACCATCGTGGACTGCTGCGACTGGGTGCGCCGCGGCATGCCCGCCCACGAGCTGCCCGGGCTTCGCGGCGTCTGCTACATGGCCAAGCAGCCGCCCAGAGACGCCATTCTCCTGCCTTCGCATGATGAGGCCGCCGCGGACAAGCAGGCCTACTGCCACGCCTTTATGCTCGAGTACGGGGAGCAGGACCCCGTCCGCGGCCGCACGCTGTGCCAGCAGCAGGACAGCCAGCGCTATCTGGTCCAGAATCCGCCCGCTATGCCCCTGACCCGCGAGGAGCTGGACCGCGTATACGATCTGCCCTTCACGCGCCTTTCGCATCCGTCCTACGATGCCCAGGGCGGCGTGCCCGCGCTAAGGGAGGTCCGCTTCTCCCTCAGCGCCGTGCGCGGCTGCTTCGGCGCGTGCAGCTTCTGCGCCCTGACCTTTCATCAGGGCAGGATCGTCACCTCGCGCAGCGAGGAATCGCTCGTGCGGGAAGCGCGGCTGCTGACTACGTTTCCCGACTTCAAGGGCTACATTCACGACGTCGGCGGCCCCACGGCCAACTTCCGCATGCCCGCCTGCGACAGGCAGCTTCGGGAGGGCGCGTGCAAAAACCGCCAGTGCCTCTATCCCACGCCCTGCAAGCGGCTGCGCGTGAGCCACAGCGAGCTGCTGTCTCTGCTGGCCAAACTCAGGGCGCTCCCCGGCGTCAAAAAGGTCTTTATCCGCTCGGGCATCCGCTTTGACTACGTGATGGCGGACAAGAGCGACGCGTTTCTGACCGAGCTGTGCCGCCATCACGTCAGCGGGCAGCTCAAGGTCGCGCCCGAGCACATCAGCCAGAACGTGCTGGACCGCATGGGCAAGCCCCGGCGCGAGGTCTACGAGGCCTTTGTTCAGCGGTATAACGCCGTGAACCGGCGGCTGGGCCTCAGGCAGTATCTGGTCCCCTATCTCATGAGCAGCCATCCGGGAAGCACGCTCAGGGACGCGGTCGAGCTGGCGGAGTACCTGCGCGACACGGGCCATCAGCCAGAGCAGGTGCAGGACTTCTATCCCACCCCGGGTACGCTGAGCACCTGCATGTACCATACGGGCCTGGACCCGCGCGACATGAAGCCCGTATACGTTCCCAAAAGCGCGCACGAGAAGGCCATGCAGCGCGCCCTTTTGCAGTACCGCAGCCCCGCCAACCAGGACCTGGTGCGTCAGGCGCTGCGCCTGTGCGGCCGCGAGGACCTCATCGGTTTCGGACCCAAGGCACTGGTCCCTCCACGCACGATCCGCCGCGCCTCCGCGCCGCAGAGGCGCCCCTCCGCGGGGAAGGGAGGGCGTCGGCGGTGAACCCATCCGAATACAGG
>CALVKX010000114.1 GCA_944333375.1 uncultured Eubacteriales bacterium | reverse complement strand
TTCATTGCGGGCGGCAAATGCCGCCCGCAGAAAGTTGGCGCAGGGGTGACTTAGTTGTAGCGGGCCACGATCTCCTCGGCGGCGGCCTGCGCGTTGGCAAGCGCGTCCTCCACGGAGATATCCTCAAAGGTGATGGAGGACATCAGGGGCAGGATGACGTCGTTGAGAATTTCGTTGGTCCCGGCGAAGCTGGAATCCACGATGAAGTCGGAAGGCAGCGAAGGATCGGCGGAAGAGGTCACGACGAGCTTTTCGTTGCTCTTGTAGGACTCCTTCTCCTGCACGCTGAAGGCGTAGCTGGGGAAGCCGTTTTCCAGCGACCAGGTCAGCGCGGGAGAGTTGCCCTCGGCGTCCTCGGTGTTCCACCACTCGATGAAGCGGTAGGCCGCGAGCTGCTCCTCCTCGGAGACGACGTTGGTGACCGCAAAGCCGATGACCTCAACGGAGTTCATGGGGCCGGCCATTCCCTCGGGCACCAGGGCGATGCCGTAGTTGATGCCGTTGCTGTCCAGACCGCCGGTGGTCCAGGGGCCGGTGACGGTCATGCCGAGCTGGCCGGCGGTGAAGGTGGGGTCGGTATCGGCGTCGATGGGGTTGTAGCCGCCGTCGATCATTTCCTTGTACATGTTGAGGAACGCGGCGTAGCCCTCGTTTCCGGCGAAGTTGGCCTTCCAGGCGCCGTCCTCGTTGGTGACGGCCAGGCCGCCGAAGCGCTGGATGATGTGGGCGATCTGGTAGGCGTAGTTATAGGAGATGCCGGAGCCGTAGACATTTTTGTCCTCGTTGGTGATGGCCTTGGCATATTCGAGCCATTCGTCCCAGTTCTGGGGCGGGGTTTCGGGGTCGAGGCCGGCCTCGGTAAAGAGGTCCTTGTTCCACATCAGGTAATAGCCCACGATCTGGAAGGGCACCAGGTACATGGCGTCGCCCTCGGAGCAGTAGTCCAGATAGGAGGGGATGAAGTCGTCGCGGTTGAGCGCGGTCTTTTCAAAGATGTCGCTCACGTCCTTGAGGTAGTCGGCGTACTGGAAGCGAAACGCCGTGGAGAACAGCACCAGCGCCGGGCCCTCATTGGCGGCCAGCGCGGAGCTGAGCTGCTCGGTGAAGCTGGAGGAGATGTCCATCTCGATGGTGATCCCCCACTGGTTTTCGGCATTGAAGCGGTCCACCAGCTGCACCAGCAGGTCGCCGTCGGCGCCGGTGAAGCTGTTCCAGAACTGAATGGTGATCGGGCTGCTCTCCTCGGCCACAGCGCCGGCGACGCCCGCGATGCTCATGACGGCAACCAGAATCAGACAAAGTACCCTTTTCATTTTCACGTGCCTCCTCCATTTTGTTCCAGTTACATCGTAGCGTTTGCGTACACGTGTAACCTCTTGATTCCAAGCATACCGATTCTTTTGAAATTTGTCAATAGCAATGCGCGATTTTGTATAATTGCAATATTTTTATCTTATAAATTTATCCCACATTTCCATATTTTTCACCTCTTGTCTAAATCGTTTCTCATTTGGGATTGACGTATTTCCATTTTAGATGATATAATCACCCCATCAATGCGTACACGTATACGCTTTTGAGGAGGACAGCCATGCGCAGCGATCAGATCCGTCTTACATCCTGCAATACCCCCTTCGTCCCCCAGCGGGCGGACCCCTATATCCTGCATCACACCGACGGCTCCTACTATTTCACCGCTTCCCTTCCCCAGTACGACCGCATCGTGCTCCGGCGCTCCCCCACCCTTGCCGGCTTGCGCTCCGCCCCGGAAACGACCGTCTGGGAACGCCATGCCCAGGGCCCGATGAGCTGCCATGTCTGGGCGCCGGAGCTGCATTGGCTGGATGGGGCATGGTATCTCTATTTTGCGGCGGGCGATGCGCAGGACGTCTGGAAAATCAGGCCCTATGTGCTGCGCTGCGATGGTGCCGACCCGCTCACGGGCGTCTGGCGGGAGGAGGGCCTGCCGCGGCGCGCGGACGACTTCAGCTTCAATGACTTCTCCCTGGACATGACCGTCTTTTCGCACGGGGGCCGCCGGTACGCGGTCTGGGCGGAAAAGGTGAACATCAACAAGAAAATCTCCAATCTTTACATCGCCGAAATGGATGATCCGCTCACCCTCAAAACGCCGCAGGTGCTTCTCTCCACCCCCTCCTACGGATGGGAGCGGCACGATTTCTGGGTCAACGAGGGGCCCTTCTTCCTCCCGGGCAAGGACCATGTCTACATCAGCTTTTCGGCCAGCGCCACGGGGGCGTGTTACTGCATCGGGCTTTTGTGCGCCGACAGCGGCGCGGACCTGCTGGACCCCAACGCCTGGCGGAAGCTGCCCCAGCCCGTGCTTTCCTCCGACGCAGAGAAAGGGCTCTACGGACCGGGGCACAATTCCTTTTTCCAGGACGACGAGGGCAACACCATCATGGCCTACCACGCCCGTCAATACGACGAAATCACCGGCGATCCCCTCTACGACCCAAACCGCCACTGCTATCTGATGAAGGTGGACTGGCGGGACGACCGGCCCTGCTTCTCCTACGGCAACAACCTGAGCTTTGAATGAGGCGTCATTCAAACTGCGCGGCGTAAAGACGGTAGTACACGCCGCGCTTTTTCATCAGCTCCTCGTGCGTGCCCTGCTCCCTGACGTCGCCGTGCTCCATGACCAGAATCTTGTCGGCATGCTGGATGGTGGAGAGTCGGTGCGCGATGACAAAGGAGGTCTTTCCCTTCATCAGCTCCCGCATCGCCCTTTGCACCTGCTGCTCGGTGTTGGTGTCCACGTTGCTGGTGGCCTCGTCCAAAATAAGCATCTGGGTATCGTAGAGCATGGCGCGGGCAATGGTGAGCAGCTGCTTTTGCCCCTTGCTGATGTTTCCGCCGTCCTCGCTGATGACGGTGTCATATCCCTGGGGAAGGCGCATGATATAGCTGTGGATGCGCGCCGCCCTGGCCGCCGCCACGACCTCCTCGCGCGTTGCCCCCTCCTTGCCGTAGGCGATGTTTTCAAAGATGGTCCCGCCAAAGACCCAGGTGTCCTGGAGCACCATGGCGTAGGCCCGGCGCAGGGAGTCGCGGGTAAGGTGACGGATCTCATGCCCGTCGACGCGGATCTCCCCGCTGTCCACATCATAAAAGCGCATGAGCAGGTTGATGATGGTGGTCTTTCCGGCGCCCGTATGCCCCACGATGGCGATCGTCTTTCCCTTCTCCGCCCGGAAGTTCAAATCCCGCAGGACCGTCTTGCCCGGCAGGTATCCAAAGTTCACATGGCGGGCCTCCACCTCGCCCTCGACCTCCTCCAGCGCCTCCGCCCCCGGAAGGTCGGCCGTCTCCTCCTCCTGGTCCAATAGCGCAAATACCCGCTCGGCCGCGGCCAGCGCGGAGTAGATCTCGTTGATGATGTTGGCGATCTCGTTGATGGGTCCGCAAAATTTCCGCGAGTAGAGCACGAAGGCGGAAATCTGCTCCATGCCCGCCCCGCCCAGCAGGTAGAGGATGGCGCCCACCATGCCGATGAGCGACAGGCCGAGGTTGTTAATCATGTTGATCGTGGGGCCCGTGGTCATGCCCAGGGTATCAGCCGCGCAGTAGGCATCCGCCGCCTCCTGATTGATGGCGCTGAAATCCCGGCACACGTCGTCCTCGTAGGCGTAGGCCAGAATGGTTTTCTGGCCCGAGAACATCTCCTCCACATAGCCGTTCATCCTGCCGTATGCCGCGCTTCGCCTGGCATAGAGCGGCCTCGTCCGCTTGCCCATATACCGGGTGAAGAGGATGGCCAGCGGCATGGTGACGCACAGGCACAGCACCATGACCGGCGAGATCAGGCACATCATCAGAAAGGAGCCGGCCACCGTAACCACGCTGGTGAGGACCTGAATCAGGTCGGCCGAGAGGCTGGTCGTCACCACGTCGATGTCATAGGAAACGCGGCTGATGATGTCGCCGGCCTGGTTGCGGTCAAAATAGCGCACCGGCATGGCCATGAGCTTGGCAAACACGTCCCGGCGCATCCTGTTGGCCACCTTGCGGCCCATACGCATCATGCCCAGGTTGACCAGAAACGACATGAGGTTGCTCAAAAGGTAAGCCGCCAGCATGCATCCGGCGTAATAGGCGACCGTGTCAAAATCGACCTGTCCTTTTCCCACGGCCGCGCCGATGGCCTTCCCGGCAAAGGACGGCCCGAGGAGGTTTCCGACATTGCTGGCCAGCGTGCACACGAGCAAAACCAGCATCACATAGCGGTAGCTCATGATATATCTGAGGATGCGAAGCAGCGTCCCCCTGGCGTTCTTTGGCCGTTCCTTCTTTCCTCCAAAGCCCCTTGGCGGCATGATGCTCACTCCCCTCTCAGGCCAGCGCGCCCATCTGGGCCTGATAGATCTCCAGATAGGCAGGACAGGTTTTCAGCAGCTCCTGATGGTTCCCGTAGCCGATGCAGCGGCCGTTGTCCATCACCAGGATGTGCGTCATGGACTGAATCGAGCTGACGCGCTGGGCCACCATGATGGTGGTGGAATCGCGGTGATGCTCAAAAATGGCCTTTCGCAAAGCGGCGTCCGTCTTGTAGTCGAGCGCGGAGGACGAGTCGTCCAGAATCAGGATCTCGGGATTGCCCGCCAGCGCACGGGAAATCAGAAGCCGCTGTTTCTGCCCCCCGGAGAGGTTGGCGCCCTTGATATCGGCCTGATAGTCCAGCCCCTCCTCCAGAGAGCTGATATACTCGGCGGCGACCGCGTCCTCCACCGCCTCCATCAGCGCCGCTTCGTCCAGATCCCGTCCGAAGCGGATGTTTTCGCGCAGCGTATTGTAAAACACCATATCGTTTTGGAACACCACGCCGAATTTGCGGTGCAATTCGTCCTTTTCATAGGTCCGCACGTCCCGGCCGTCCACGAACACGCCGCCGTCCTCCACATCGTAAAAACGCATGAGCAGGTTGATGATGGTGGTTTTGCCGCAGCCGGTGGGGCCGATGATCCCCAGGCTTTCGCCCTTTTTCAGGGCAAAGCTGATGTCATAGAGGCACTGCTCGCGCTCCTCCCCCGCCAGAGAGTGCCGGCAGGCGCCTCCATAGCTGAAGTTCACGTGCTCAAAGCGGATGAACTCGTCGCCGGCGGGCTTTTTCGCCTCCCCGGGGGACAGCACCCGCTGGTCGGTCCCGGTTTCCAGCACCTGCGCGATGCGGTTGGCCGAGGCGGTGGCCTTGCTAATCATCATGAAGATGCGATTGATGCCCATGACCCCCTGCATCACCATGTTGAAATACGTCAGAAACGCCAGGATCACGCCGGGCTTAATCAGCCCGCCGTCCACCCTTGCCGCGCCCAGCCACACCACCAGCGTAAGCCCGGTGTTCAGGCACATCTGCATCAGCGGCCCGGGGATGGCCATGATGGTGCTGGCTTTGATGTCCGCTTTTGTCATGGCGTCATTGCTGCGGGCGAAACGGGCCTTTTCATATTCCGTCTTGGACAGCGCCTTCACCACCCTAATCCCGGTGATGTCCTCGCGCATGATGCGCACCACGTCATCCAACCGCTCCTGCACCTTGCGGTAGAGCGGGATGCCGTAATACGAAACACAGAGAATCACGGCGATGAGAATGGGCACGGTCACGCACAGAATGACCGACAGCGCCGCGTCCATCACCAGCGTCACGACGATGCCGCCCAGAAGCATCATGGGCATGCGCACGCACATGGTTTGCAGGGCCTGCACGCAGGACTGCACGTTATAGCTGTCGCTGGTCATGCGGCTGATGAGGCTGGGCAGGCCGAAGGCGTCAAACTGGGCGCCCGAGAGGTTGGCCGTTTTGGTAAAGAGGTCCTGACGGATATCGTAGGAGACGTTATGCGCGTTATCAATCGCAAAACGATTGGCCCAGACGTTGAGCTGCCGCGTAAGCAGCGCGGTCACGATCATCAGCGCGCCCCAGAACACCACCGGCCCCATCTGACCCAGCGGGACCACCTCGTCGATCAGATGCTCCAGAATATAGGGGATCATCAATTCCGTCACCGCGCCCAGCAGCTTTACGAACATGGACAGCGTTATCCGGCGTGAATAGGCCCTCATATAGCGCAGAATGAGCCTCATGCCGGCTCACCCCCGTCCCTCTGCTTCTGCGCCAGCAGGCGCTTGACGTTGGGAAAGCCGTTTCTTCGCTCCTCCATGCACCGTGGCTCCAGCGCCGCCAGCAGCCTTGCCAGCTCCTCGCGCTCCCCCGGCGTGAGCGGCTCCATGAGCCATTGATAAAACAGCTCCTCAAGATGCGCCCTGGAATCCTTCAATTCGTCGGCCTTTTCGGTGGCATAGAGCAGGCGGCTTCTCCGGTCCGCGGGATTTGGCTCCCGGCGCACATACCCCTTGGCCTCCAGCCGCATCAGCTGCCGCGCCGTTGCGCCCTTGTCGGTCTCCAGCCGCTGGCATACCTCCGCCTGCGTGATGCCCGGCCGCCGCCGGATCAGGTAGATCAAATCAAATTCCGAGGCGCCGATCCCCGTACAGCGCATCGTCCGGGTCGTGAAGCTCCCCGCGCATCGGGCGATTTTGGAAATGCTCCGCTGCGTCGTGTCCAAGCGGCTCACCCCTCAATAAAGATGATATATCAACTAATCTGGAAGATAGTACAACTTTCCTCTCTTGTCAAGTCTCAAATTCCCCAGGCTCTTGGCGGCCCCTTTAGGAGCGGCTTTATGCGCCCCGGCGGCAAACGGGGAGGAAGGCGAAAAGGCGCCTTTCCGATTTTGGAGCATAACAAAAAGCCCTTGCAGATCAACGATCTGCAAGGGCTTTGCTGGTCTGGGTGAGAGGATTTGAACCTCCGGCCTCTTGAACCCCATTCAAGCA
>CALVKX010000113.1 GCA_944333375.1 uncultured Eubacteriales bacterium | reverse complement strand
AGCCGGGCGATACGAATCCACTTTGGAGGGCCTGCGGGCCCTCCAAACCTCCCGAAAAGTGTTTGTCAGCAGTCTGAAGCCCGGACGGGAAACCGTCCGGGCTTTTTTCAAGCGAGCACCCTGTCGCATGCGCCCTCCACCATCAGGCGCAGCGCCTCGTCAAATCCGGCGCCCACGTCGCGGCGGAAGGAGATGGAGAGCATGAGCATGCGCACGGTGACGCAGGCGGTTTCCATGCTGGTGGTCAACCGCGCGCCCGCCTTGAGGATGAGCCGCTTGATGCGCTCGTCGTCGGTGGTGTAGTGCGCGCTGACCACCTCCTCGGGCAGGCGGCGCAGAAGCAGGGGCACCTCCTCGCGGATAAAGGGGATCAGGTCGTACTTCTCCGCGACGCGAAAGACCTCCAAAATGGCCTGCATCGTGCGCTCGCGCAAGGGCAGGTCGGTGCGCTCGGCCAGGATCTTTTCGGCGCTGCCGTACATCTCCTCGTGCGTGCGCTCCAGCATGCTCAGAAACAGATGCTCCTTGCTCTCGTAAAAGCGGTAAAACGCCCCCTTGCTGATGCCCGCCTCCCTGGCCAGGTTGTCCACCGTGGCGTGGCGCATGCCCGGGGAGGCGGCGCTTTTGAGGGCCGCGTCAAGCAGGCTCTCGCGGATGCGCTCCCGCTCGCGCTGGGAAAATGCCGTCGCCATCGCTACGCCTCCGTTACTGCTGGGCGTTGAGCCACACCGTCGCGTTCATGCCGGGGAGCACCTGCCACTTGGTGGTGACGGAAATGGTCACGTCGTAGTAGGTGGCGTTCTGCTTGGCGTTGCCCATCTGCGAGATGCTCCTCACCGTGCCCGACACCTGTTCCTCGGGGTGGCAGTCAAAGACGACGATGAGCGTATCGCCCACGTGCACGCGCTCCAGGTCGATCTCATCGACCTCGGCCACGACGTTCATGCTGCTCAGGTCGTGAATGTTGGCCAGGAGCTGGCCCTTGTAGACCTGCTGGCCGGAGGAGGCGCCCACCAGCTCCACCACGCCGGCGTGGGAAGCGGTCACTTCGGCGCTCTTGACGTCGGCCTGCGCGTCCTGCTCGGCCAGTTCAAAGAGGAGCTGGCCCTTGCGCACGGTCTGGCCCTCCTTGACCGCGCAGCTGAGCACCCGGCCGCTGCCGTTTACGGCCACGTCCGCCGCGCGACGGATGGTGCCCGAACCGATGCAGGTCTTGGTGCCCATCTTCTCGTCGCGGAAGATCTTGATGGTGTCGCCGTTGTCAAAGTCGCCCGCGGTGACTTCCACGGTGTATTTGGAGTCGTCCACGGCGATCACGCGGCCCTCGCCCTCGTTGTCCTTGTCGTTGCTCTGATAGAAGTACACGGTTTCACCCACATGGATGAGCTTGTTGTCATCGTCGTTGTAGGCGCCGGAGGTGCTGGCCTCGACGGTCTGGGGAAGCGTGCGCTCGATGCAGGCGATCATCCCGTACAGGGTGGTCACATCCGAGCACAGGTCGCCGGGCTCGGCGAATACGGCGCGCAGCACGCCGTCCTCCGGGGCGTAGACCTTGAGGGTGTCCATGGAGAACAGCGTATCGCCGGCGGCGACCGTATCGCCGCTCTCCAGATCAAAGGGCAAGAGCACGCCGGAATACGGCGCGGTCACCCGGTAGACGTTTTCGCTCTCGGCCACGGCGTTGGCGGTCACGTTCGCCGTAACGGCCGGCGCCTCCTCTCCCAGCGCGCCCAGGGGAACGAGCAGCATCACAGCCAGCACAAAAGCGGTCAGTTTTCTCATGATTTCTTCCTCCCAAAACTTATTCGACGCTCTTGAGCGCCTCCACCATGTCGATGGTCCGAACCTTCCGCGTCAGAAGAGCGGTAATCAGGCACGAAAAGAGAAACGTTGCGGCGCAGGCCAGCAGCACGGACGCCGCGCTCACGGTGGAGGCGAACACCATCGTATCCGTTTCGCACGAGCGAAACACCACGCCCGTGAGCCACCAGCCGGGCAGGATGCCCAGCAGCACGCCCAGCCCGCCCACCAGCGCGTTTTCGGTGATAATCAGCCTGCGGATCTCGCGCTGATGATAGCCCAGCACCTTGAGGGTGGCGTACTCGCGGCAGCGTTCGACGAAGTTGAGGATGCCCATGTTGTAGAGCACCACGAACGCCAGTCCCAGGGCCGCGCCGGACATCAGGTTGAACACGCCCCGCAGGCTTTCCAGGACCTTGAGGGTGTCTGTCATCTCCGCGGAGGGGTACTGAAACTCCTCAAACTCATCCAGGCCGGCGAGGTAGTCAAGACCCGCCTGCGTGGGCCAGAGGACGTTGAGGGCCGTGGGCAGGAATCCGCCCTTTTTGTATGCCTCCCATACGGTGCGGCTCATGAAGGCGGTCTGTCCGATCGTCACCTCCGCCACGCCGCTCACACGCGTGCGGATGGGGTCCTTGTCGCCCGACAGCCACAATTCGACCTCGTCGCCCGTAGCGGCATCAAGCGCCTCGGCCAGCTTCTCGGAGAGCATCACGCCGTCCAGGGGCAGGTCGATCCACGTCTCCTCCGGGCCCAGGTTCATCAGCTTCTGGCCGTCCTCCAGCACCGTCAGCGTGGTGGCGCGAAAGATCTCCCCGGATCGGATGCTCACGCTTTTGTCCATCACGCCCTCCAGGCGCTCCGCCTCCACGCGCCCGCGGTAGCCCTCCACCGACCCCGCGCCGCCGTCCAGCTTCGCCTGCACGGTGTATCGCAGCGTGCCGTCGTAATACTTGCCCACGAAGTACTTCACGCTGTCGTTGAGGCCCAGGGAGGTGATGATGAGCATGGTGCAGCACAGCGCGCCCATCAAAGACATCACCGTGCGCGCCTTGTTGCGCAGCATGTTTCGGCAGACCATCTTGGCGTTGAAGCCCAGGCGCCCCCACAGCCGGACCGCCCGCTCCAGAAGCAGCCGCTGGCCCGCTTTGGGAGGCTTTGGCCTGAGCAGCGCGGCGGTCTGCTCCCTGGCGCTCCTGCGGTAGGTGTTGAGGCAGATCAGGCAGCTCAACGCCACGCCCAGGCCGCACACCACCCACTGCTCCCAGGAGACGGGCGCCTGCAGGCACTCGGGAAAGGCATGCCTGGCGCTTTCCATATTCCACAGGATATAGGGCAGCGTCCGGCGACCCACGAGCAACCCCAGCACCGAGCCCACCAAAGAAGGATAGAAGGCGTAGCTGAGGTAGTGCCGCTGGATCTGGCCGTCCCGGTAGCCCAGGGCCTTGAGGCAGCCCATCTGGGTGCGCTGGTTTTCCAGCATGCGGGTGATGGTGGTCAAGACGATCATCGCCGCCACCGCGAAGGCCAGCAGCGGAAAGACGTAGCTGAGGCTTCGGAACATCGCTTCGTCCGAGGCGATGCTGTGCACGCTGCTTTGCGTGCGGCTGTCCAGCATCAGCGCGTCGGGATAATAGGCGCTCACGGCCGCCTCCACTTGGGCGGCGTCTACGCCGTCCTCCAGCGTCACCACCAGGCTGTTGAGCTCCAGGGCGCCAATGGCCCCGCTGTTGATGAGGATGAAGCCGTAATTGAGCGGATCGCGCACGCTGTTTTTGGTCAGCGACATGAACTCCGGGCTCAGGCAGGTGCCGCGGATGAGGAAGTCATAGACCTCCGTCCCCGCCTTCAGAGCGATACGGTCTCCCGGCGAGAGGCCGTTTTCCTCGGCGAAGAGCGCATCCAGCAGGCAGCCGCGCAGATCGCTGGACTCCAGCGCCTGCCCCTGGCGCACCAGGGGACGGTTGATGCGCGGCGTCCCGTCGTAGGCCTCCACCACAAGGCTTGGCTCATGGGGCAGATCGACGGTGAGCTCGGCCGTGGCGCGCGCCTGCACGTCCCTAACGCCCGCGATCCCGCGCACCCGCCCCAGGGCCTCTCGGTCGGCGCTGGAGAGGGTGATCCACACGTCCGCCATGTTCTGGTTTTCAAAATACGTTTCGGACGACAATTCCAGCATCCGCCACGCCGCGTCCAGGCCGCTGAAGACCCAGCTTCCCAGCGCGCAGAGCAAAATGACGGCCACAAACTGCATCCGGTTTTGCCACATGTCGCGCAGGAGCTTGCGCCGCAGCATGTTCTTTACCATGCAATCTCCTCCACGGAGGCCGGATGGTCATTGATCTCCACGCTCTCAATCTGGCCGTTGCGCACCCGGATGACCCGGCGGGCCAGGGGCGCGATCGCCGCGTTGTGCGTGATGATGGCCACGGTGGTCTGGTACTTTTCGCTCACGTCCTTGAGCAGCGAAAGCACCTGCAGGCCCGTCTTGGAGTCCAGCGCGCCGGTTGGCTCATCGCACAAAAGCAGCGCGGGATTTTTGCACAGCGCGCGGGCGATGGACACGCGCTGCTGCTCGCCGCCGGAGAGCTGGGCGGGGAAGTTGTTCATCCGCTCCCCCAGCCCCACCTGCCTGAGCACCTCCACCGGGTCCAGCGCCCGGGGGCAGACCTGCCGCGCAAGCTCTACGTTTTCCAGCGCCGTCAGGTTGGGCATGAGGTTATAGAACTGGAACACAAATCCCACGTCCAGCCGGCGGTACTCCGTCAGCTCGCGGCCGCTGAGGCCGGTGATCTCCTTGTCTCCCACGGTGATTTTGCCCGAGGTCGCCCTGTCCATCCCCCCCAGGAGGTTGAGGATGGTGGTCTTGCCCGCGCCGCTGGGGCCCAGCACAACGCTCAGCTCGCCCTTTTCCATCTCAAAGCAGACGTTGTTGGCGGCCAGCACGCTCTCGCCGCCCGTATGGTATTCCTTGGTCACGTTTTCAAAGACGATGTAGCTCACGGCTTTTCCTTTCCGAACGGCCCGCTCTGGAAAAGATTGTTATACGCTGAGACCAAAACCGTTCATTCGGTCATAGCGTATCATTCCCCGACGAGGTTGTCAATAGGTCAAATGACCGGGAAACCAGGGTTTACAGAAGGTTCACATTCTCCGCCGGAAAAATGAAAAAAGCCGGGCAAGGGAAGTTGCCCCCTGCCCGGCCTCAGGCTTAAAGTGCCACGGCCTTTGCCGCTTCCGGACGGATTCTGTTAACCGTTCTTTCCTCAGGAATCATCTTTTTCTCTTCCTTAATTTCCGGCGCTTCATCCTTCTTCTCCGGCAGCGCCTCTCCCGCTTCCTTTTCCTTTACCTCCGGGACCTCGTCCTTCTCCTCGGGAAGCGGCTTTTCGTCCCCGACCTGCGGCGGGCAGGGCATGCGCCAGCCGCGGCCGCGCGCACCCCTTCCCATGCACGGCGGGGGCGCGTCGTGCCCGTGATACGAGCAGCAGCAACAGCAGCAACTTGGCGTCCAGTCCCGGCCGGGACGCGCCTCGTCCTCATCGGGCTGCGTCACGCGGCCATGGCGCTCATGATGCGGGGCGCCAGCATGGCGCTCCGCCCCGGGGCCCAGGGGCTCCCGCGCCTCCTCCCGGGCGGGCGGGACAGGGTTCTCTTCCTGCGCCAGCGCGGCCGGCAGGGTTCCCAGCAGCAGGCAGATCAATACGGCAAACGCCACGATTCTCTTTTTCATGATGGCATCTTCACTTTCCGCATCTCGGCACATGATTTCAGCCTTCCATCCAGCCCGCCAGCACGGCGGCCAGTGCGGGGTAGGCAAAGGCTTCCACTTCGTCTGCTTGCTTCGACGAGAGCAGCGGCTTTTCCTGCCTCCAGCGGTCCACCAGCGTCGCAAGATAGCGCCTGAGCTCCTCCTCGCCATCGGGTCCGGCGGCCTGCTCCACGCACAGGCCCATGCCGGTCTGCGCAAGCACCTTTTTGACGCCGCTCCCGGGCAGGTCGCCCGACATGCAGCAGACGATGGGTTTCTCCATCATCATATATTCAAACAGCTTGCCCGTCAGAATCCCGCGCTGGGAGGCCATATGCCACGACGCCATGAGCAGGATGTCCGCGCCCCGTTGCAGGGCAATGGACGCCTCGCGCGAAACAAGGCCGTGATCCTCCACGCAGGCCTCCAGGCCGCAGGAGGCGGCATAGCGCCGAAACAGCGCACCCTCGCCGCCCGCGTAGACCAGCTTGAGCGCTTTGGCGTCAAGCCGCCCCTGAGCAATCAGCGCGGCGAGCGCGCGCAGCATCGGCGTCACATCCCGCTCGGCCACGTTGCGCCGTCCCTCCAGGAGCGTCCCGCAGTAGACCACGCGCAGCGCGCCGTCCGTCCGCGCCTTTCCCCCGGCGGGGGGCAGGTCCTCGCGGTCGTAGCCGTTGGAAAGGACGCGCCCCACGTCCTCAAAACCCATCATCTCCAGGAATCCGTCCGATACGGCGCACAGCACGTCCGCCTCGCGCCTGAGCATGCGCAGGTAACGCGCCTTTCTCCCCGCCTGCCACCGAAAGGAGAGGTTGACCTCGTCGCGGAAATCCGCGATCCACCGTTTCGCCAGCCCCCGCCGCTTGGCCTCCCGGGCGATCTCATGGACGCTGAAGGGCGCATAGGTGGAAAACACCATGTCATATGTCCCCTTCAGCGACCCCAGCTCGGCGATGGCGCGATGACAAAAGCTCCTGTCCGCGCGCCACCACAGGTAAAGGTACGCCGCGTCGGCTACCCGGCGCTTAAGCCCGGATGACCGGGGCGACCCCTGCCGCGCCTGCGCGGAAGGGCCGGAAGCGGCGCTCCGTGCCGTCTTTTTCGCCTTGTAGGCCCGCAGCGGATTCCATTCCCGAATCACCCGCACATCCTTGAGCTCCCTGAGGTCGCGTTCCAGCGTCGGGTCCCGCCGGCCGTTCATCCCCGGCCCGCACAGCACCGTGACCTCATGCCCCATGCGGGCGAGATACTTGGCCAGCTTGGTGGGCCGGACCGCGCCGATGGCGTTTTGCGGCGCGAAATAATAGCTGATAATCAGGATGCGCTTGCCCATGAGCGCCCCCTCCTATTACAATAAATTTGGACAGGAAAGCCGGGCAGCCAGTCCGGCTTTCTCTCCATCTCGTGCCTAAGCTA
>CALVKX010000112.1 GCA_944333375.1 uncultured Eubacteriales bacterium | reverse complement strand
CGCGCAAGCGCAACCGACGCCTCCATTTCCCGCTGATTGGGATGCCCGGACAGGTCCCGCGCAAACCGATCATACACGCTAAAGTTGCAATCCTCGCCGTCCCGGCTGAAGGAAACATGCCGGTTCAGCGGATCATCATGGTAGTACTGCTCCAGCTTTCCGCCCTTCACGCTCTGCCCGGACGCCTCGATGGCCGCGGATAGATCGCCCTTTGTCACCTTCTGATAGCCTACTGTCAGTACGGCTTGCTGCTGCGCCGTAAAAGGCGCTGGAACGGGGCAATCCACCATCAGGCGGATATGCCCGGCGCTCTGCGGCAGAGCGATCTCGCCCACGAGCCGCCCATTGATTTCCCGCACGCCGGATACGTCCACTTCCTCCGGGCTGCACAGCTGCCATTCGTCCTTGGCAAGCGCCGTACCGCCGCCAAGCAGACAAAGGGTCAGCAGGATGGCTACCGTTTGTTTCCAATGCTTCATGACTGTTCTTTCCTCCCCTGCTCATTGCGGAGCGGCAAACGCGAACGTTACCGTGCTCTGCTCATTTTCGCCGCCGTAGAGATGGCTTTGAATCAAAAGCGCCGCTTCCATCATGCCGTCGTTTTCCTTGAATGGCGCCTCTCCCCATACATCGAGCCTTGCCTCAAAGCTGAACGTTTCGCCCTGATCCTGCGCTACCCAGTCCACGCTGACCGGCAAGCGCCTATCCCCGATCTGCAATACCGCGCTGGAAACCACCAGCATCTCTTTGCCTTCGGGCAGCCATTCGTCGAAGGAGAGGACCTCGCCCTGCCACCATATCCGATCAAAGTGCTCGCCATCCGTCCCAATGTCCGTTTCGCTGAGCAGGCGGTATGCATCCGGTTCCCTGGGTTCAATGTGCGCGCAGACAGCCAGCCGCTCGCCATCCATGTAGATGTCGCGCACCACAACGGAGAGGCGTTCGCTTTCGCACTGCTGCCATGCAACGGGCGCTACGCCCGCCTCCGCCTGCTCGGTGGACATGCCGCCGGCAACCCGTTCCGTCAGGAAATACAGGATGCCCAGCCGTTCCAGCGCAAATGCCGTTGCGCACAGCAGTACGGCAATCAGTGCCACAGCAACTGCCGTCCGCGTCCTGAACCGCCGCGGCTTTGGCGCAGGCTGAGCCCGCAGCGCCGCCAGCGTGCTGTCAAATCTTCTGTGAAACCTGTCCGGCGTAGGTTCAAAAGCGTTGTCCAGCCGGTCCAACAGGCCGTTTTCCCATGCCTTCATTCCTTCATAGCCTCCCATTCCACGCGAAGACGATTTCTTGCATGATGCAGCCGGGATTTTACCGTACCCTGCGGTATACGCAGGATCTGCGCCACCTCGGCTACCGAAAACCCTTCCAGATAATGAAGTAGCAGCGGCACTTTCAGCTTTTCCGGCACGGCGCAAAGCGCCTGCTTAAGCCTGTCGTCCGGCGGTTCAAGCGCCGGCGCAGGCTGCTCCACTTCGTCCACGAGCACCACCCGCCGCCGTTTTCGCCCGATGGTATGGCACTCATTGATGGCAATGCGCATCAGCCATGGCCGGAAGTAAGCCGCCTCCACCCTGCCGCGCCGGGCCCAGGCGCGTGCCAATGCCTCCTGCACGGCGTCTGCGCAGTCCTCCGGGGATTTCAGCAGGCTGCGGCTTACGCGGTAAAGCGCCCGTTCCATCGCCTCCACTTCACCCATAAAGGTCTCCTCGTCCATCATCGCTTGCACCTTCTTTTTTCGGGCTGTTGCAACATGCCTTACACCCTGTTAACGCGCTTGGAGGCCATTTGGTTCACAAATTTCAAAAAAAAGGCGCCTCCCAAACGGGAAGCGCCTTGAACGTGCTGAAATCAGCGGGTGAGCAGCGTGGTCTCGGTCTCCTTGTCGAAGAAGTGCAGGTGATTGACGTCAAAGGCGATCTGCACCTTCTGGCCGGCACGGCTGGTGGTGCGGGGATTGACGCGGGCGATGATGTTCTCTTCCTTGCCGCTGGTGGACAGGTAGAGGTAGGTCTCAGAGCCCATGAGCTCGGTCACTTCCACGTTGCAGTCCACAACCGCGTTGGGCGCAGCCTGGATGAACACGTCTTCGTCATGGATGTTCTCGGGACGGATGCCCATGTAAACTTCCTTGCCGATGTAGCTCTCGTCGGCGAACTTGGCCAGCTTGCTGGGCGGGATGATGATCTTGTTGTCGCCAAAGACCGCGGCCACGTCATTGCCTTCCTTGACCAGCTTGACGGTGAAGAAGTTCATCTGCGGGCTGCCGATGAAGCCGGCCACGAACAGGTTGGCGGGATAGTCATAGAGGTTCTGCGGGGTATCGACCTGCTGCACGAAGCCATCCTTCATAACCACGATGCGGGACGCCATGGTCATGGCCTCGGTCTGGTCATGGGTCACGTAGATGAAGGTGGTCTGCAGGCGCTGATGCAGCTTGGTGATCTCGGTGCGCATCGCCACGCGCAGCTTGGCGTCCAGGTTGGACAGCGGCTCGTCGAAGAGGAAGACCTTCGGCTCACGCACGATGGCGCGGCCCAGGGCAACGCGCTGACGCTGGCCGCCGGAGAGCGCCTTGGGCTTGCGGTTGAGCAGGTGGGAGATATCCAGGATCTTGGCCGCTTCTTCCACGCGCTGCTTGATCTCCGCCTTGGGGGTCTTGCGCAGCTTGAGGCCAAAGGCCATGTTGTCAAACACGGTCATGTGGGGATAGAGCGCGTAGTTCTGGAACACCATGGCAATGTCGCGGTCCTTGGGCGCCACATCGTTGACCAGGCGGTCGCCGATGTAGAGTTCGCCGCTGGAGATCTCCTCCAGGCCAGCGACCATACGCAACGTGGTGGACTTGCCGCAGCCGGAAGGCCCGACCAGAACGATGAACTCCTTGTCCTCAATGTCCAGGCAGAAATCGCTGACAGCGGTCACATTGCCGGAATAGACCTTATAGATGTGATTGAGCGATACGCTTGCCATATGAAGCAGCCTCCTTATTCGTAAATGCTTACGATCCATCTCTCCCAGACCCATGGAACGCACCACATTTCAATGTCTGTATTATAGCGGAATCGGAAAAAAAAAGGAATGGGCTGAATTTACGAAGATTCAGGAGGGCATTTGTACATGATGTACACGACGGATAAAATGATCCCATATCCATTGTGCTATTCGTCGCGCAGCGCGTCCACGGGCTTCATGCGCGCGGCGCGGGAAGCAGGCGACACCCCGAAAAAGAGCCCCACCGCCAGCGCGGCGGAGAACACCGCGGCGCAGTCGCCCAGGCGGATCACGGGCTCCAGGCCGATGCTTCGCCCCGCCGCCTCGATCAGGCCGATGCCGATGACCAGGCCCAGACTTGCGCCCACCAGCGCATAAAGAAGCGCCTCGAGGAGAAACAGGAGGCAGATCTGAAGCTGCGTGGTCCCCAGGGACTTCATGATGCCGATCTCCCGCCTGCGCTCACGAACGCTGACCAGCAGAATGTTCATCACCCCGATCCCCCCCACCACGATACAGATGGCGGCCACCCATTTAAGCACATCGACAAAAATGCTGATGACGCTGTTGGCCGCCTCAATCTGCACCTGCATGGTCACGGCCTCCACGCCCATCCCGCGCTTGACGCGCATCACGTCCTGCGCCATGGCGGCCACGGCCTGGGGCATGAGCCCGTCGGGCACGCTGAGGGTGATCTCGTGAACGCTCTGACCCATCAGCTCGCAGAAGACCGCGATGGGCAAAAACACCGCCCCCGACGCCTCCACCTGCGACAATTCGTTTCGCTGCTCGACCGTTCCGCGGACCCGAAAGGGGATTCCGGCCACGCTCAGCAGATCGCCCGGACCAGCGCCCAGGTCCTGTGCCAGCGCCTCGCCCAGCAGCACGCTTCGCGCGCCCTCCTGCCACTCCGCCGCATAGAGATCACGCCCCTGGACCACTCGGCTATCCATCACCGACATGTATTCCCGGGAGCAGCCCACCAGCACGCAGCTCTCCTCGCGCAGGCCCGCGCGGGCGACCACGGGCGCATAGACCGGCTCGGTCGCCGTCGCGCCCAGCGCCGAGGAAAGGAGCTGCGCGTCGCCATGGCGAAGCGTTCCGCCCTCCTGCGCCGTCAGCCAGACCCGGTCGATGCCCAGGCGCGCCATTTCGCTTTGCACCTGCACCTTGCCCGCGTCCCCCAGGGTAAGCACGGCCAGGATGGCCCCTATGCCGATGGCCATTCCCAGCACCGTGAGCACGGAGCGGCCGGGCGAGGCGAAGATGTTGAGCAGGCTCATCTTCCAGAAGTCATACCGCCTCATCTTGCCCCGGCCTCCTTCACGGCGCAGCCGGGATACAGCGCGCTCGCCTCCGGCAGAAGCACGACGCGCCTGCCGGCCCACTCGCCGGGCACGGCCACAAACTCGTCATTTCGCAAAGAGAGGTCAATCTCCACCGGCGTGGCCGTCCCGTTTTCGACAAACCAGACCCGGTCACTGCCGTCCACGGCGCTCAGCGGCACCAGCGCCCGATCCTCCAGCGTCTCGCACACCAGCTCCACCACCACGCGGTCGCCCACCCTCGCCTGCGTCCAAGCGCCTGTGCCCGCGGGCAAAAAAGAAAGCGGCTGCATCGCCTGCCCCGTCGCCTCGTCCGTTTCGGGCGCTCCTGTCTGGCTGAGCACGGCGGTCCCCAGATTCTCTCCGCCGGCACCCGAGACGATGGCCGCCGCGCCCGGCTTCACCCCCGCCAGCTCCGCCGCCCGCCCGGCCGCAATGACGCTGAGCTCCTCCCCGTGCACGGTGCCCAGAAGGCTCATCTCGCCGGCATACTCGCCTTCGCTGGTATAAATCGCCCCCACCACGCCATCCGCCGCCGCGCGGATCTGCCCGGAAGCGATCGCCGCCCTGAGCTCGGCCTGGCGCTTTTGTCCCTCCAGCGTGCTCTCGGCGGCGGCAAACGCCGCCTCCCCCGCCTGGCCGAACGCCGCCGCGGCCTCCTGCCGCTCATAGAGCATGCGGGTGACGGCCGCCAGCTCCTGCTCCTGCGCCTCGGTGTCCATGCTCACCAGCAGCTCCCCGGCGCTAACCCGCTGGCCCTGCTGCACATGGACCCGCGCTATCCTGCCCGGCTGAAGGGCAAGCAGCGGCTGCTCCTGCGCATAGCCGATCACGCCCTCCAGCAGCGTCGAACGGATAAACGCCCCCCGCTCCACCACCGCCGTGCGCACGGCTGCTTTCGGGGTGAACGGCAGCAGAAACAAGGTGGCCACTGTCAAAGCCGTGGCCGCAATCACCAGCAGAGATGCCCGGGTCTTCTGCATGCGCGCGTATCCTCCTTGCCCGCTCCTCAGGGAGCGCTCAAGGGCTATTGTGACCTCCGCACGGCGCGCGAACCGTGGCAAGTGCATGCAAAGCGGGGAGCATTTGACAAACGCCGCCGCGCACGGGGCGCGGCGGCGGGCGGATCAGCGCATCGACATGCTCTGGTCGATCTGCTGACGGGTCATGCGGATGTCGGTCAGCTTCTCGCTGATGGAGCGGTCGAGCTGGGCCAGGACTTCGTCGATATGCCGGTAGACGTCGTTGTAGAGCTTCTCGATCTCCTCCTGCGTGTTGTGCCGCAGCTCCTCGGCCTCCATGTTGGCGCGGGCGGTGACCTCCTGCTCGCTGACGAGCTGGCGGGCGCGGTTCTCCGCGTCCTTGACCATGCCCGCGGCCTGCTCCTGCGCCTCGCGCACCATGCCAGCGGCCTGCTGCTGCGCCTTTTTGAGCATCTCCTGCGCCTGCTGCTGCGCCTGCGCTGTCATCTGCTGAGCCTGGTTCTTGGCGTCGGTGACGTACTGGTTGGCGCGCATGGTGGCGTTTTGCTTGGTCTGCTCGGCGCGCTCGTTGGCTTCGGAGATGATGGTGATCTGGTTTTGCACCACGCCCTCACATTCGGCAAACACCGCGGGCAGGTCGTTGGTGATGGTCCCCACCAGGCCGAGGATGCGCTCGCGGTCCACCATGCACATGCTGCTCAGCGGCACGCGCTTGGCCTGCATCACGGTCTCCTCAAGGTCGTTGAGGTTCTTGCGGAAAGCGGAAATGGCGTCCTGTTGCATAGGGTTTTCCCTCCCACTAAAAAATGCTCGGTTCTCTTTCGGGCTTTAGGGCCCGCTTCACGTCCCCGGCGATGCACGTCGGCACGAAGGGGGTGATGTCCCCTCCGAACATCGCGATCTCGCGCACCGCACTGGAGCTGAGATAGGCATGCTCAGGCGCGGTCATCAAAAACAGGGTTTCCACGCCGGGGGCCATCTGGTGGTTGAGCTGGGCCATCTGAAACTCGCTTTCAAAATCCGTCACCGCCCGCAGCCCGCGAAGCACGATGCCGGCGTCCAGCTTTTTCATGTAATCCACCAAAAGCCCGTCGAACTGGTCAAAGCGCACGTTGGGCAGATGCGCGCAGGCGCGGGCAAGCATGTCCAGCCTTTGGGCGATGGAAAAGCAGCCGGTTTTGGCGGGATTGTGCAAAATCGCCACCACGACCTCGGGGAAGATCGCCGCGCCGCGCTCAATCACATCCAGGTGGCCGATGGTCACCGGGTCGAAGCTGCCGGGATATACGCACAGGCCCTTTTTCATGATTTCTCCCCCTCCTCGGGCGGTGTGGGGCGATAGAAGTAGAAATGGATCTCCGTATCGCCGTAGGCCCGCTGCTTCCAAAGCGCAAAGTCCGCACCCGGCTCGGGAGGCACGGCGGTCAGATGCTCCGCCACCAGCAGCGCGTCCCTCTGAAGGAGGTCTGACTGCGCCAGCGCCTCGCAGCACGCTTCCAGCACCGGCAGTCGGTAGGGCGGGTCAAGAAAGACCAGGTCGAAGCGCCGTCCCTCCGCCTTCATCTGCGCAAGGGCCTGCCGCCAGTCCGCGAGATAGAGCCGGGTCGCGTCCGCCAGGCGGAGCTTTTCGATGTTCTTTCGGATGCAGGCAGCCGCCTCGCGGCTGTGGTCGGCGAG
>CALVKX010000111.1 GCA_944333375.1 uncultured Eubacteriales bacterium | reverse complement strand
TCCTGCTTTCCGGCGGCGGCTCGGCGCTCTTTGAGCAGCCGCTCATCCCCGCCGACGAGCTGGCCGACATCACGCGTCAGCTGCTGGCCTGCGGCGCCAACATCGTGGAGATGAACACGCTGCGCAAGCGGCTCTCCGCCGTCAAGGGCGGGCGCTTTGCGCTCTCCTGCGCTCCGGCGCACGTCTATGCCGTGGTACTCAGCGACATCATCGGCGACCCGCTGGACATGATCGCCTCCGGCCCCGCCTACCCCGACGCCTCCACCTGTGCGCAGGCGCAGGAGATTGCGGCCCGCTACGGGCTGCGCCTGTCCGACGCCGCGCTTGGATTGCTGGGGCAGGAGACGCCCAAGGAGCTCACCAACGTGACCACCTTCATCACCGGCAGCGTGCGCCAGCTGTGCCGCACCGCCGCCGAGACATGCCGGGAGCTGGGCTACGAGCCGGTGTTCCTCACCGCCAGCCTCACCTGCGAAGCGCGGGAGGCTGGGGCCTTCCTGGCCGCCATCGCGCGCGACCATCAGGATGCGGAGCGCTCGCTGGCGTTCCTGGCCGGCGGCGAGACGGTGGTGCACCTGACGGGCAAGGGCCTGGGCGGGCGCAACCAGGAGATCGCGCTGGGCGCGGCCGAGGGCATCTCCGGGTGCCGCGACACCTGCGTGTTCTCCTTCGGCTCCGACGGCTCGGACGGTCCGACGGACGCGGCGGGCGGCATCGTGGACGAAGGCTCCGCCGCGCGGCTGGCCGCCGCCGGGCTGGACATCCACAAGGTGCTCCAGGACAACGACGCCTACCACGCCCTCAAGGCCATCGATAGCCTCATCATGACCGGACCCACCGGCACCAACGTCAACGACCTCTCCGTGGTGCTCATCAGGCGCTAATGCCCCTGACAGAAAGCAAGCCGGCCCGCAAGGGAGCTTTCGCTCCCCTGCGGGCCGGTCGTTTGTTTTCCAGCGGGATGCGGGAACGGTCTGCGAGCTTACTTGCCCGCGTTCTTCACCGCGCTTTCGGCGGAGATACGGCCCCACGTGGCGCACAGGCCATGGCCGATGCCGCCGATGGTGTTGTGGCCGGCGATGTTGGCCGAGCCGATGATCTCGCCCGCCAGGTAGGCGCCGCCCACCAGCGTGCCATCCTCACGCACGAGCTGGCCGTCGCCGTTGATGCGCGGGCCGCCGGCGGTCATCATCAGGTAGGGCACGGTGTACACGGCGTAGAAGGGGCCCTCCTCGAAGGCGAGCAGGTTGTCCGTGCGGCCGAAGACGGAGTCCTCGCCCGCGGCGACATCCTCGTTGTACTTGGCGACAGTCTCGGCCAGCTTCTCAGCGCCGATCATCTCGCCCAGCTCCTCGATGGTGTCCGCCTTGAACATGTAACCCTGCTCCAGCAGCTCGGCGATCTTCTCCTCGTTGGTGAAGGCCGCGGAGTTGCTCATCATGCCGGTAAAGAGCGCGCTGTCGTCGGACAGCATGTTCTCGGCCAGAACGACGTAGACGATGTTCTGGTCGGCGGTGCGCCACACGGTGCGCTTGTCCATGGAGCTGGCCACGGGCTCGTTAAAGACGCGCTCGCCGGCGGTGTTGACCCAGATGGCGCCGTTGTAGTTGATGTTGCAGCGAAGCGAGGCCTGGAAGCCGCTGACCGGCACGGAGCCGCCGTAGCAGGAGCAGTAATCCATGTTGTCAAAGGCCGCGCCGGCACTGCGGGCGAAGTCGTAGCCGCTGCCGATGGCGGTGACGGGGTCATTGGAGGTGATGTTGGTGAAGTTGTACTCCTTGAGCCAGCGCTCGCAGTAGCCATAGCCGCCGGTGGCGATGATGGTGCTGGGCGCGGGGATCTCGGTGTCGCCCACCTTGACGCCGACCACGTCGCCGTTTTCGTCAAACATGAGGTCGGTGACCAGCGTGTCCAGGCACAGCTGGGCCTGGCCCGCGTCGATGAAGCCCTGCAGCTTTTCCATCAGGGCGTTGACGAAGTAGGAGCCGCCGCCGGAGGAGGCGCCGCCCGCGGTGTAGGTCACGCGGTAGGTGTTCATGGTCAGGTATCCGCCGCTGTCCACCTGATCGGAGAACTCCACGCCCACGTAGTCCTGCAGCCAGTCGATGGCCTCGCCGCTGCGCTCGGCGTGCACCTTGGCGATTTCGGTGTTCATGTTCTCCTCGCCGCCGCCCATGGTGACGAAGTCGTTATAGAAAGCCTCGGCGCTGTCCTCAATACCGGCTTCCTTCTGGATCTTGTAGCCGGCGCCGCTGATGGAGCCGCCCGCGGTGTTGGCGGAGCCGCCCACGCGGTAGTTCTGCTCCAGCACCAGGACGTTCGCGCCCAGCTCGGCCGCGTGCACGCTGGCCACCAGGCCCGCCATGCCAGCGCCCACCACGATCACGTCCGGCTGGATGGTGATCTCAAGGGGCTTGTCCTCTTCGGGCGCCTCGCCGCTGAGGGCGGCGTCCACGGCCGCCTTGATGGCGTCCGAGGTCACGGTCGCGCCGGCCACGCCGTCCACGTCGGTGCTCTGCGCCTCGACGATGGCAGCCGGGACCTGCTCGATCGCTGGATCGCTGATGCCGGCCGTCTCCTGATGCTCGCCGACTTCAACGCTGGTGATCTTGCCGCCTTCCACGGTCACGGTCACGTTCACCGCGCCGCCCATGCCGTTGGCCGCGCCGGTGTAGGTGCCGTCGGCCAGGGCCTGCTCAGCCATGGCCCCGACGGGTATGAGCGCCGTGCCCAGCACCAGCGTCAGCGCCAGCAGCCAGGACAGCATCTTTCTTCCTGTCTTCATGTTTTTTTCCTCCCGTTTCCTTCTCTTTCCAGTCCGGGGTATAATGGAATTCCACAGCCCCATTCCCAAAGCTGCCCCTATATGATATACTTTTAACGATCTTTTTCCCATGCGATACGCATTTCAAATTTGTGTTTTTCAGTACAAGGGAGGCTCCTATGAAACTCTCCAGCCGATTTGATTCCTTCCGCGCGGACGCGGACCGGCTGTCATCCTATCTCGCGGACTTTCGCTTTAAGGTGGATTATTTCACCCATTGGCCTCATCAGGACTTCAAGACCCTCAAAAACCTGGTCAACACGCGCATCAAGCTGTTGCTGCAAACCCGGGGCCGCTCAGAGCTCACCGCCTCAGAGGAGCAGTTCACCCTCTCCCCCGGAAGCGTGGCGGTCATTCCGCCTTACTGCGTATACAGCGTTCAGACCTATGAGGGCGTCGATTCCTACGAGGTTTTCTTCAACCTCCATCCCTTCATCCGCGAGCATGAGTTCCTCCAGCATTTCGGCTTTACGCGCATCCTGCATTTTCCCGACGTCCTCACCTCCGCGGACGCCGCCGCGCTGGCCGCCGGCTATGACGACATACAAACGGCCCGCGATGGCTGTTATGCGCAGCTCGCCGCGCTTCTGACGCTTCTGTTCGTGCGCCTGATCCGCCTGCGCAACGCCCCCGCCCTTCCCGCGGGCAGCGTCTCCCGGGAGCAGTACATCATCGCAAAGCTCTTTGACCTGCTGGAGGCGTCGCCGGGCAAGAACGTGCGCGTGGAGGAGCTTTGCGAGGCGCTGCACGTTTCCCAGAGCTATCTCTACCGCTGCAGCCGCGACGTGATGAACTGCTCCACCAGCCAGCTCATCATCCGCTACAAGATGCGCTACGCCCAGATGCTGCTGAGAAACCCTGACCTCTCCATCGGCGAGGTAGCGGCCGCCATCGGCTACGACCCCTTCTATTTCAGCACGCAGTTTAAAAAGGCGTTTCTCGTTTCTCCCTCGCAGTACCGAAAAAGCCTGCTGAGCTGCTTGAAAAGCAGATAGCTAAAGAGGCGGCGCCCTCGCGCCGCCCCCAGGGTGTCGAAAAAGCTCGCCTGCGGCGATCTTTTCCGACAGGTTTGCGCCGTCCGCCTACTGCGCCTTCGGCTTCGCCGGGCGGCGGACGGCGTAAGGAAACCTTGCTGCGCAAGGCTTCCGAACCCACCGCACATGTCGCTGGGTTCGGAATACACTTTGGAGGTCCTGCGGGCCCTCCAAACCTCCCGAAAAGGGTTTTTTGACAGTCTGAGGGACGGCGCCCCCTGCGCCGCCCCTTCTTTCCAAAAAGCCATGAACCGGGCTGCGTATGCCCCCCGGCCTACTCGGCGCCTGCCGCCTCAGCCTCGGCGGCCTCCAGCGCCTCGTACAGCGCCTCGCTGCGCTCCTGCTCGGCGCGGTAGCGCTCGCTCAGCTCGCGCGCCGCGTCCGCGTCGGCATAGGTGGCGGGATCGGCCAGCTTTGCCTCCAACTCGCGGATCAGGCGCTCGTTTTCCTCGATGGCCTCCTCCGCACGCTTCACCCGTGCCTGCAATTCACGCGCATGCGCCGCCTGCTGCCGGTCGCGCTTTCGTTCCCGCGCCGCGGCCGTGCGCGTTACCTCATTGCCGTCCGCGGCTGCGGGCGGCTGCGGCCGGTCCCGCTTCTCCACATAGTCGTCAAAGTTGCCCAGGTACTCCGTCACGCCCTCCGCGCCCATCACCATCACGCGGTCGGCGAACCGGTTGATGAAGTAGCGGTCGTGGCTGATGGCAAGAATCGTCCCCGGGAAGTCCTCCAACGCGTCCTCCAGCACCTCGCGGCTGTCCATGTCCAGGTGGTTGGTCGGCTCGTCCAGCAGCAGCAGGTTGTCCTTGCGCAGCATCAGCTTTGTCAGCGCCACGCGCCCCCGCTCGCCGCCGGAGAGGCTCTGGATGGTGTCGAATACGTCGTCCCCCGTAAAGAGGAACAGGCCCAGCGCGCCGCGCACCCTGCTTTGCTCCATGGCCGGGAAGCTGTTCCAGACCTCGTCAAGCACGGTGTTGGCGGGATTGAGGTTCTGCTGGTGCTGATCGTAGTACCCCACGTCGATGTTGACGCCGTACTTCACGCTCCCCCGGTCGGGGGCGAGCTGGCCGGTCAGGATCTTAAACAGCGTGCTTTTTCCCACGCCATTGGGGCCGATGAGCGCGACGCGGTCGCCGGTGCGCAGCTTGAAGCTTACGTTTTCAAACACCGTTTCGTCCCCGAAGCTCTTGCTCAGGCCCTTGACTTCCAGCGCTTCCTCGCCGCTTCGGCGGCGCGCCTCGAAGCTGAAGCGCACGTGGCTCTCCTCCACGGGTTTTTCCAGCCGTTCGAGCTTGTCCAGACGCTTTTGCCGGCTCTCGGCGGCCTTGATGCTCTTCTCCCGGTTAAAGCTGCGGTAGCGTTCAATGATCGCCTTTTCCCGCTCGATCTCCTTTTGCTGCAGGTTGTAGGCCTTCATGCGGGTTTCAAAATCCGCGGTGCGCTTGCGCATGTACTCGGTGTAGTTGCCGGTGAACTTTATCATGCGGCCGCCGAGGAGCTCGCCCATGGTGGTGCATACATGATCCAGAAAATAACGGTCATGGCTGATGAGCAGAAGCGAGCCCTTGTAATCCGTCAGATAGCCCTGAAGCCATTCGATGGCCTCCAGGTCCAGGTGGTTGGTCGGCTCGTCCATCAAAATGACGTCGGGCTTTTGCAACAGCAGCTTGGCCAGCGACAGCCGCGTGCGCTCGCCCCCGGAGAGGGTGGAGACCCTGCGATCGTGCATCTCGGGCCTGAGGCCCAGGCCGCCCAGCACACCCAGCATCTCGCCCTCATAGGCATATCCCTCGGCCTCGTTGAAGCGCTCCAGCAGCCGCTGGTACTCCGCCGTCAACCGCAGCGCCGCCTCGGGGTCCGCGTTGCGCTCCATCTCCCCTTCCAGCTCGCGCAGCCGCTTTTCCATGGCGATCACGGGTTCGAATACGCGAAGCAGCGCCTCCCAGACCGTATCGCTGAGGGCGATGTCATCCACCTGCCTGAGATAGCCGATGCGCAGGTCGCGGTTTTTGTGCACCATGCCGCCGTCGGGCTCCATCTCCCCGCTGATGATGCGCATCAGCGTGGTCTTGCCGCAGCCGTTGACGCCCACCAGCCCCATCTTCTCGCCCTTTTGCAGGCTGAAGGTGACCTCTTTGAGCACCTCATGGGTGCCGAAGCTCTTTTGCACTTCCTGTGCTGAAATCAGAATCATCGGGTTTCTTCCCCTCTATCGCTTGGCTGTGTACCGCTTGCGAGCGCCTCCAGCTCGCGGGCCGACAGGCGCAATTCGTGCGCGCTGGTGCGGCCCAGGGCCAAATCCCGCGCGGGCGATCGCGCCGCGAGGCGCAGCATCTCCACGCCTGCCCGGATACAGGCGTCCCGCTCCCGGGGCGCGCAGCGCTGTGCCGCCTCAAACAGCGCGTCCTCCATGTCCGCATAGGCCCCGCCCTGCCTGAGAAACGAGGCGCAGACCATGAGGTCCTCCGGCGAGAGCAGGTCCAGGACCTCCAGCTTGAGCGCCTGCACGCGCGCCGCACGAAGCTCGCACAGCGGACCCTCCTCCCAAAGCGAGGCGAGCAGCCGCAGGCACTTGAGCTTGAGCGAGCGCTCCTCCTCCCATTGCAGGGAAAAGGCCGTGGCGCGGATGTAGAGGATTTCGCTGGCGAGCAGGCGCGGCGTGGGCGAAAGCATCTCCAGAAGGCTTTGCTCGCTGAGCGTCTCCAGGGCTGAAAGCGGCAGGCCGCAGTGGCGGCGGCACGCCTCCTCCAGAAGGCGCATCTGCGAGAGCTCGTCCATGAGCTCCTTGACGCGGCGCATCAGGTCCCCCATCATCTCGATCATGCGCAGGATGTAGTCCCGCTGAAACACCGCCATTCACCTCCCGGCCGCTGTTTCCTAGTATAGCATATCTTTTCTCTCCGGCAAAGAAAAACCGCCCTGCGCGTGGCAGAGCGGTTTTGCGGAGACAATTACCCTCAGAACTTCAAGGGGTTGACCTTGATGGCGGGGCCCATGGTGGCGCTGAGGTACACGCTGCGCACATAGGTGCCCTTGGCCGCGGCGGGCTTGGCCTTGTTGATGGCGTCCATGAGGACCTGCAGGTTCTCGCCCAGCTTCTCGGGGCCGAAGGAGGCCTTGCCGATGGGGCAGTGGACGATGGAGGTCTTGTCCACGCGGTACTCGACCTTACCGGCCTTGATGTCGGTGATGGCCTTGGCCACGTCCATGGTCACGGTGCCGCTCTTGGGGTTGGGCATGAGGCCCTTGGGGCC
>CALVKX010000110.1 GCA_944333375.1 uncultured Eubacteriales bacterium | reverse complement strand
TTTTCGGTGGCTTCGGGTCAGGTGGTGGGCCTTCTGGGCCGAAACGGCGCGGGCAAGAGCACGCTGCTGCGCATCCTCAGCGGCCAGCTCCGCCAATCGGGCGGAGAAGCCGAGCTTATGGGCGCACCGGTGGGTCCCGCCAGCCTGGGGCGGCTGTGCCTCATCGGCGATACGCCGGACTTTGGCGGGCTGAGGAACGGGAAGGAATTTCTCAAGGTGTGCAGCGGGCTGTTTCCCGGCTGGCAGCAGGAGCAGGCGGAGCGGCTGACGAACCTGTTTGGCCTGCCGCTCAAAAAGCAGCTCAAGGGATACAGCCGCGGCATGCAGACGGCGCTGCTGCTGTGCGCGGGGCTTTCGTCCGGCGCGGAGCTGACGGTGTTTGACGAGCCGAGCCTGGGGCTTGACGCGGTGATGCGCGAGCGGTTCTACGACGCGGTTGTCCAGGCGCACCGGGAGGAGCCGGGGCGGACATTCCTTTTGAGCACGCACCTGATCGACGAGGTGGCGCGCACGCTGGACTACGCGGTGATGATCGACGCCGGGAGGCTGCTGGCTGAGGGCACGGCGGAGGAGCTGACGAAGCTGTACCTGTGCGTCTCCGGGGCGCCCGAGACAGTGCGCGCGGAAACGGAAGGACTTGTCGTGCTCAAGGAGGAGGAGGTCGCAGGGTCGCTGGTGCGCTATCTGCGGCTTCATGCGCCGCAGGACGCGCAGCGCATCCGGGAAGGCGGGCGCGTACAGGTCGCGCCGATGGGTTTGCAAAAGCTGTTCGTATTTTTGACCGGGGAAAAGGAGGCGCAGCGCGATGACGTATGATGGCGAGAGCTGGCTGAAGCGCTCGCGCTTTCTGGGCGCAATGCGCTATCACCGGGTATGGCTGGGCCGGGTGATTATCTGGGTGCTGGCTTTGCTGCTGGCGGGCAACGCGGTCATGATCTGCGCGGCGCTGGCGGGAGCGGGCGAACTGCACATGAACGACCTGAGGGCCAGCCTGTCCACCTCCATGGCGCTGCTGCTGGTGTGCGCATGCCTTGCATCGCACAGCAGGACGCGCTTTCTGCTGCGGTTCGGCACGGCGCGCTTCCCGGTATGGCTGAGCAACGTGCTGGCGCTGTTTCTGGGCTCGGCGGCTTTTCTGCTGGGCACGTTGGCGATCAACCTGGCGACGGGCGGCGCGGTGCAGGCGCTCTCATACGCGATGCCGGGCCGCTTCGGACTGGGCGAGGCGGGCCTGAGCCTGCGGGCCGCGCTGGAGGCGCTCCCGCAGCAGCTCCTGTGGCTTTTGGAGTGGACAAGCCTGTTCTATCTGCTGGGCTGCTGCCTCAGGCGCAGGCGGGGCGTGACGCTGGCGGTGATTCTGGGCGTGCCCTTCGTATGCTTCATGCTCATGCTCATGCCCTTCGTGAGCGAGACCACGGCGGCCTTGGAAAGCGGCTCGGAGATGCAGGTCATGGCCATGGGCCTGCAGTGGATGCAATGGCTGACCAGTGCGGCCCGCTTCGCGGTGGAGCAATGGCCATGGATTCAGCTGGGCGCGGCGATCGTTTCCCTTCCGCTGAGCTACCTGTGCATGCGCGGCACCCCGCAGCCCTGAGACGCATTTTTGGAAAGGATGAGAACTGATGAGCTTTGAGCAGGTGAAAAGCTATCTGGCCGGTCTGGGCCTTAAGGCGCTGGAGTTTGATGTCTCCAGCGCCACCGTGGAGCTGGCGGCGGTCGCCGTGGGCTGCGAGCCGCGCCGCATCGCCAAGACCATGAGCTTTCTGGTGGATGACGCGCCGGTTTTGATCGTGCTGGCGGGGGACGCGAAGGTGAACAACACCAAATTCAAAGCCGCCTTTCACCAGAAGGCCAAGATGCTCGGCCACGAGCAGGTGGCCGAGCTGACGGGCTTCCCGGTGGGCGGCGTGTGCCCCTTCCTGGCCCCGGAGGGTGTGAAGGTCTATCTGGACGAATCTCTCAGGCGGTTTGAGACGGTGTTCCCCGCGGCCGGAACGCCCAACAGCGCCGTGGAGGTGACGTTGCCTCAGCTGGAGGAGGCCTCGCACGCCGCGGGCTGGGTGGATGTGTCGGTGGTCGCGGAGTAAGTCAGGCGCCGGCGGGCGTGCCGGTCATCTCGGGCACACCTTCCGCGGGCGTGCTTTCCGGGGCGGCGGTCGCCATGCCGTCGTCCGCGGGGCCCGTGTAGGCCATCTGCTCCAGGATGCCCTTCATGGCAGTCAGGATGCTGCTGCTGGTGCCGGTCGCGCCCGCTACGGCGTCCACCCCGTCGATGGACTGCTTTTCCAGGATCGCGGCGGAGAGACCTTCCTCGGCCTTGACGAAATATTCGCTCTTTTCATCGCTGGAGCGGTTCTGGGCCATCAGCTCGGTCATCATGCCGTCGCGCACGGTGACGGTCACGACCACTTCGTCGTTGTATCCCGGTGCAAGATCCCGGTAGATGCCGTCCTGATAGGTCTGAGCCATGGCCGGCGCGGCCGCGAGCACAAGCAGGACCAGAACAACGGCGATACGCTTTTTTGACATGTGCATTTCCTCCTGTTTGCTTGACATTCCATACACGGTATAGTATAAAGAAAGATGGGGCATCGGCCCTGGGTCCGCGCCGCCCGGCGGCGCGGAAAAACCATTGGAAAGGGGATCAGCCTTATGGTCCGTAGCATCGTGGGCGCGAACTGGGGCGACGAGGGCAAGGGAAAGATCACCGACGTGCTGGCCGAGAAAAGCGACGTTGTCGTGCGCTTTCAGGGCGGCGCCAACGCGGGGCATACCATCATCAACAACTATGGTAAGTTTGCCCTGCACCTGCTTCCCTCGGGCGTTTTTCACCAAAACATCGCCAACATCATCGGCCCGGGCGTGGCGCTGGACATTGAAAAGCTCCTGGCCGAGTACGACAGCGTGGTCGAGCGCGGAGTGCCCAGTCCCAGGCTTTTCATCTCTGACAGGGCACAGGTGATGCTTCCCTATCACGTGGATTTCGACCGCTTTGAGGAGGAGCGTCTGGGCAAGGCCGGCTTTGGCTCCACCAAGAGCGGCATCGCTCCGTTCTACGGCGACAAGTATCTCAAGATCGGCATCCAGGTCTGCCAGATCTACGACGACGAGATCCTCCGCCAGCGCCTTTCCAGCGCGGTGGAGCAGAAGAACGTGACGCTGTCCAACCTCTACCACAAGCCGCCCATCGACCTGGAGGCGCTTATCGCCCACGTCAAGGCGCTGGGCGAGCGCATCCGCCCCATGGTCATCGACACCACCCTCTTTTTGCACAACGCGCTCAAGGAGGGTAAGACCATTTTGCTCGAGGGCCAGCTTGGCAGCCTGCGCGACCCGGACCACGGCATCTACCCCTATACCACCTCCTCTTCGCCTCTGGCCGGCTACGGCACGGTGGGCGCGGGCGTGCCCGCCAGCGCCATCAGGGACGTGTACTGCGTGACCAAGGCGTATTCCAGCTGCGTGGGCGCGGGGCCCTTCACCACGGAGCTGTTTGGCGAGGAAGCCAAGGAGCTGCGCGACCGCGGCGGCGACGCGGGCGAATACGGCGCCACCACGGGCCGTCCGCGCCGGGTGGGCTGGTTTGACGCCGTCGCCACGCGCTACGGCTGCATGGTGCAGGGCGCGACCGAGGCGGTTTTGACCAACCTGGACGTGCTGGGCTACCTCGAGCAGATCCCTGTATGCACAGCCTATGAGGTGGACGGCAAAACCATCACCGATTTTCCCTCCACGCCCACGCTCATGCGCTGCAAGCCGGTCTATACGATGCTGCCCGGCTGGAGGAGCGACGTGCGCGGCGTGACCGAATGGGACAAGCTTCCTGAAAACTGCAAAAACTATATCACCTTTATCGAAAAGGAGCTTCAGGTGCCCATCCACATGATCTCCACCGGGCCCAAGCGCGAGGAGATGCTGTATCGGTAAGCGATCGAAAACAGGGGAACGCACCAGCGCTCCCCCTGTTTTTCTATTAGCAAAGCACAGGAGAGTGTCCATATGCAAAACGTACAAAAGTGGCTTGCTGCCACGTTGGATCGCCGCAGACTGCTGAAATTCTGCCTGATTTGCGGCATGATCGTGGGGCTGTTTGCGCACGGCTTTATGTTCGCCAACAAGATTCCCAATCATGACGATCTGCATTGGTACAGCGATTTTTCCCAGGATGCTTTGATTTTGGGAAGATATGTCCTTTTCTTTTTCTGGAAGCTGTTTTCGGACTTGAGTACGCCATGGTTCAATGGCATTTTTGGAATTCTATTTCTCAGCCTGGCCTCCTTTGTCCTTTGCGATGCCTTCGAGGTACGGAAAACATGGCGGGCGCTGGGCGTGGTGTGCATCATGCTCACCTTTCCGGTCAACGCTTCGATCTTTGGCTATATGTTTGAAGCGCATCTGAAAATGCTGGGTATTCTCTTTGCCTGCTGCGTTCCCTGGGCCATTGTGAAACTCAGGGGCGGCTGGCTCTGGGCGGCGGGGTTTGCCTTTTTGGCCACGGGCATTTATCAGGTCTATATCATGCTGGCTATCGGGCTTCTGATTTTGCTGGTGATGCGCAAAACCATCCTTTCAGCGTTAGAGGGACAAACGGGGGGACGCGTTTGGGCATTTGCAGTTGCGTGCGCAGCGGCGGCGGTGGCGGGGCTGGCGCTGTACCTTGCGGGCAACTGGCTGATGACGACCCTGGGCGGCGTGGAAATGCGAAGCTATCAGGGGCTGGATCAAATGGGCGCGATGGATCTGACCATGCTGCCACAGAAGATTTTTGCCGCCTATGAAACGGTAGGGGACTATTTCTATGCGGATATGCCGGCCTATACCACCAAGCTCATGCAGGTGGCGCAATGGACGCTTCTGTGCGCAGCAGCGGCGGCCATCCTTGTTGCCCTCATCTTTTGCATCCGCAAAAAGCGGTTTGTTCAGATGGCGCTGTTGGCCGTATGCGTGGCGCTGCTTCCGTTGGCAGCCGCGGGAATCTATTTCATGGGGGATGAGATTGACGCCCATCAGATTACGCTGTACCCATTGATTGTTATACTGCTGCTCCCCATGCTATGCATGGATGGATTCACAGCGGGTCTGCCCTCATTGCCCGCTTTGCGCCGGTTCTGCGCTTTGGCGATGGCTATGGCCTGCCTGATGTATGGATTCTGTTTCTCCATGCTCAGCAACCAGGCCTATTACCGCATGCACATGGCGTTTACCCGGGCAGAAAACTTTGGCAATCGCCTGGCCGCACGGATTGAAAGCATGGAGGGCTATTATTCCGGCATGAGACTGGTGACAAGGGGATATTTATCGCATGAAGAACCGCTAATGTATTTTGAATATGATATTGCAAATCGGTTTCTGCCATTTGTAGGGGTTCGCAATGAATTTGATTATTACTGGGATACCACGGCCTTATGGATGCTGACGCGCATCGTAGGCCTGCCCATGGTTCCCGACCATGACTGGCAGCCGGAAACGGAGCAGGAACGTGAGCTGGTAGAAAACATGCCCTGCTATCCTGCGGAGGGAAGCATTGTCTTTGTTGGGGATGTCTGTGTAATACGGTTTTCCTGATGGACGGACCGGGTCAAAAGCCCTTGCGAAAGCAAACCGGGCATAGTATAATGGTGCCACCAAGAAGGCGACCCTATCGGATGGAAAGGATGGTCGAATCCAATGAAAAAAATCCTCTCTCTGATTTTGTGCCTGGCGATGCTTTTGACATTGGGGATTGCGGCGATGGGACAGGCCGAGGATGGCGGCGAGCTGCGTGTATCCCTGTGCATCGCTGAGACGCTGGGCGATCTGGGCTTTTACGACAGCGCTAACGAGGGCTTAAAGCGCCTGGAGGCCGACTATGGCGTGATCGGCAGCGTGGTGGAATGTAAGAGCGACGCCAGCATGTATCAGGTGGCGCTGGTGGAGGCCGCCGAGCAGAGCGACGTGGTCGTGGCCGTGGGCTGGCAGTTCTGGGACGGCCTGACCGCGGTCGTGCCCGAAATGCCCGATACCAAGTTCATCTTCGTGGATAACGGCCTGGACGGCGTGGGCGACAACCTGCTGTCCATCACCTACGCCGAAAACGAGGGCAGCTTCCTGGCGGGCTATGTGGCCATGAAGCTGGCGCAGAGCGGCGTGGTGGGCGTCATCGGCGGCGAGAACAGCGATACCATCAACAACTTCGTCGTGGGCTACAGGCAGGGCGCGCTCTACGCCAACCCCGAGGGCACCGTGCTCGATCCCGTCTATACCGACGACTATGAGGCGCCCGACAAGGGCAAGGAAGCCGCCCTTTCGCTCTACAGCCAGGGCGCGGACGTGGTGTACGCCGTGGCGGGCAAGACCGGCCTGGGCGTGTTTGAGGCCGCGCAGGAGCAGGGCAAGTACGCCGTGGGCGTGGACAGCGACCAGAAGTACATCAACCCCGACGTGATCATCTGCTCCATGCTCAAGCGCGTGGGCGACAGCGTGTACGACGTGATCAGCAACTACCTGGAGGACGGCGTGTTTGACGGCGGCACCATCTGGAACGCCGACATGTCCAGCGGCCTGGTGGGCCTTGGCTATGGCGACGACACCATGACCCAGCAGGTCTCCGACGAGCTCAAGGCCGAGGTGGAGGCGCTGGCCGAAAAGATCATCGCGGGCGAAATCGTGGTCGAAAGCACCCGCTGAACCGCTATGGAAAAAAACAGGGGGCCCCTTGCAGGCGTTTGCCGCGCAAGGGGCCTTTGCCAAACGGAGGAGATGCGCATGAATCGGAAACGAACCGCCGCTGTCCTGCTGGTCTGCCTGATGCTGCTGTGCGGCTACGCGCGGGCGGACTGGGCCGGGGAGCAGGCGGAGGCGCTGTGCGCGCGCATGACGGCGCTGGCGGTGGACGAAGCGTATGTGAGCCTGTTCACCGGCAGCGAGGAGGTGCTCTCGCAGGTGGAGCGCATGGCGGCCAATGAGGGCCTGGAAATGGAGCAGGTCCGGCGCTTTACGCTGCGCAGCGAATCCAGCTATGCGGACTATGTCGAGTGGGAAGGGCTGGAGCTGCCGGCATTGAGCGCGGTGGCGGGCGAGGAGCTTGAGCGGCGGCTGGCCGCGATGCCGCCCAGCCTGCTCAACGGGCAGGCGGG
>CALVKX010000109.1 GCA_944333375.1 uncultured Eubacteriales bacterium | reverse complement strand
GCGACTATCTGGGCAATCGCAATCCACGACTGCACAGCGACGAGGTTCTCGTGGCGCTTTCCATCTGCGCCGCGACGGACCCAAAGGCCGCGCAGGCCATGCGCCAGCTTCCGCTGCTGGAAGGGCTTGAGGCTCATTCCACGGTCATCTTGCCGCAGGTGGACGAGGGCATCTTCCGGCGGCTCAAGGTTAACCTGACCTGCGATCCCAAGTATCAGACCCACAATCTCTACCACAAATAACCGTTTCTGTGGAAAGGCGGGGGCATCATGGATCCGAAATTTATCTTTGTGACCGGCGGTGTGGTTTCTTCTCTGGGAAAGGGCATCACGGCGGCCTCTCTGGGACGGCTGCTCAAGTGCCGGGGCCTGAGGGTGTGCATCCAGAAGTTTGATCCCTACATCAACGTCGATCCCGGAACCATGAATCCCTACCAGCACGGCGAGGTGTTCGTCACCGACGACGGCGCCGAGACCGACCTGGACCTTGGACACTATGAACGCTTTATTGATGAAAGCCTGACACAGGCCAGCAACGTTACCAGCGGCCGCGTCTTCAAAACCGTCATCGACCGCGAGCGGCGGGGTGAATACCTGGGGGCGACCATTCAGGTTATTCCGCACATCACCAACGAAATCAAGCGTAACATTTTGGCCGTGGCCCGCACGGAAAATCCGCCGGACGTGATAATTACCGAGATCGGCGGAACCGTCGGCGACATTGAAAGCCTGCCGTTTCTGGAGGCGGTACGCCAGATGCGGGCGGAGGCGGGAAAGGAAAACTGCCTGTATCTGCATGTCACGCTGGTGCCTTATCTCAACGCCGCGGGCGAGCTCAAGACCAAGCCTTCCCAGCACAGCGTGCGCGAGCTGTGCTCCATTGGTATTTCGCCGGATATTCTGGTCTGCCGCGCCGATCATGAGCTTCCGGCCGACGTGCGGGCCAAGATCGCCATGTTCTGCAACCTGCCGGTAAGCTGCGTCTTTCAGAACCTCAACGCCCGCAGCCTTTACGAGGTACCGCTCCTTCTTCACCGAGAAGGGCTGGACGAGCAGGTGCTCAGGATGCTGGGCCTGCCCGTAGGCCGGTGCGAGCTGGGCGAGTGGACGGAGATGGTCGAGCGTCAGCTCGCCAGCACGGAGAGCGTCTGCATCGCGCTGGTGGGCAAGTACGTGGAACTCCCCGACGCATACCTCAGCGTGGTGGAGGCCCTTACCCACGGCGGCATCTTCCATGGCGTGAAGGTCGAGATCAAATGGGTGCCTGCACAGGACGTAAATCCCGAAAACGCGGGAGAAATGCTCGCTGGCGCGCACGGCGTGCTGGTGCCGGGCGGCTTTGGCTCGCGCGGGCTGGAGGGCAAGATCGCGGCCATCCAGTATGCCCGGGAAAACGGCCTGCCCTTTCTGGGCCTTTGCCTTGGCATGCAGATGGCGGTGGTGGAGTTTGCCCGGCATGTGCTGGGGCTTCGGGACGCACATACCAGCGAGGTGGACCCGCATACCACCTATCCCGTAATCGACCTGATGGCGGACCAGGACCTTGGCAACCTGGGCGGGACGATGCGTCTGGGCAAGTACCGCTGTCTGCTTGCGCCTGGCACGCTGAGCGAGAAGGCATACGGAACCAGCGAAATCTGGGAGCGCCACAGGCACCGCTACGAGTTTAACAACGCCTACCTGGACCGCTTTACCGCGGGCGGGATGATCGTTGCGGGCCGCAACCCGGACCGAAACCTCGTGGAGATCGTGGAAATCCCCTCGCATCCGTTCTTTGTCGCCGTCCAGTTTCACCCCGAGCTCAAGAGCCGGCCCAACCGGCCGCATCCCTTGTTTCGGGAATTCGTGGGCGCGGCCCTGCGTCACATGACGCGGCGCGCGGACTGAGGGAACGGAGGGGAAGGGCCATGTCACATTCCATACGGACCAGCTATTCCCATACCATTGCGGCCAGCTATCTGGGCTGCGTCACCCAGGCGGTCGTCAACAACTTTGCGCCGCTGCTGTTTCTGACCTTTCAAACGCAGATGGGCCTCAGCCTGGAAGAGATCACGCTGTTGACCACCGTCAATTTTTCCGTACAGCTTCTGGTGGACTTCCTCTCAGTCAAGGCGGCGGACAGGATCGGCTACCGCGTCTGCATCGTTGCCGCGCACCTGTTTTCAGCGGCGGGGCTGGCAGCACTGGCGATTCTCCCAGGGCTGATCCAAAACGCATATGCGGGCCTCATCGTCGCAGTGACGCTCTATGCTATCGGCGGCGGGTTGATCGAGGTCCTCGTCAGCCCGATCGTGGAGGCCTGCCCCACGGAAAAAAAGGAGGCGGCCATGAGCCTGCTCCACTCCTTCTACTGCTGGGGCCATGTGGCGGTGGTCCTTCTCTCCAGCGCCTTCTTTCAGCTTGCGGGCATCGGCAACTGGCGCGTGATGGCTTGCGTCTGGGCGCTGCTGCCGCTGGGCAACGCGGTCTATTTCGCCCTGGTGCCCATCCGTCCCGTCGTGGAGGAGCGCAGGCGGATGCCCGTGCGAAGCCTGTTTGGTCAAAAGCTGTTCTGGCTTTTTCTTCTGATGATGCTCTGCGCCGGGGCCAGCGAGCAGGGCATGAGCCAGTGGGCTTCCGCCTTCGCCCAGTCCGGGCTGGGCGTGAGCAAGGCGATGGGAGACCTGGCGGGCCCCTGCGCTTTTGCGGTGCTGATGGGCACGTCACGGGCGCTGTATGGCAAATACAGCGATCGGATGCCCCTGCGCGCGGTGATGATGGCCAGCGCCGTGCTGTGCATCGCATGCTACGCGACGGCGGCCATGAGCGGAAACGTTCTGCTGGCGCTGGCCGGATGCGCGCTGTGCGGCTTTTCGGTAGGCATCTTCTGGCCGGGGACCTTCAGCACTGCGGTTCCCGCGCTTCCGGGCGGCGGAACGGCGATGTTTGCGCTGTTGGCGCTGGCGGGGGATCTGGGCTGCACCACGGGACCTACCGTGGTCGGGCTGGCGGCGGGCGCGGCGGGCGGCCGTCTGGCGGCCGGCCTGGGCGGGGGAATGGTTTTCCCGGTGCTGATGCTGCTGTGTATCCTGCTGTTGCCGGTCTTTCAAAAAAGAAGCTAAAAACGACGAGCCCCGCTTTCCAGAGAAGGAAGCGGGGCCCGCTTTTTTATTGTCAGCTCAGCAGCATCCGATCGCTGGCCAGGGCCTGACCGCTGGCCTTTTCGAACATTCCCAGCAGATCCTCCACCGTCAGCCGGCGCTTCTCCTCGCCGCGCACGTCCACGACGATTTTTCCGTCGTACATCATGATGAGGCGGTCGCCATGGGCGATGGCGTCGCGCATGTTATGGGTAATCATCAGCGTGGTCAGGTGGTCGCGCTGCACGATGCGTTCGGTCGTCTCCAGAACCTTGGCGGCGGTTTTGGGGTCCAGGGCGGCGGTGTGTTCATCCAGAAGAAGGAGCTTCGGCCGCTGAAGCGTAGCCATCAGCAGTGTCAGGGCCTGACGCTGGCCGCCGGAGAGCAGGCCCACCTTGACGGTCAGCCGGTCCTCAAGGCCCAGACTGAGCGTTTTGAGAAGCTCCCGGTACTGCTCGCGCTCCGAGGCGGTGATCCCGGGGCGAAGGGTCCGAGGCTTGCCTCGCCGCAGGGCCAGCGCAAGGTTTTCCTCGATCTGCATGGTAGCGGCGGTGCCCATCATGGGGTCCTGGAACACGCGGCCGATGAAGCGCGCGCGCTTATGCTCCGAAAGGCGCGTCACGTTGACGCCGTCGATGGAGATGGAGCCGGAATCCACCAGCCAGGTGCCCGCTACGGCGTTGAGCAGCGTGGATTTTCCGGCGCCGTTTCCGCCGATGACGGTCACGAAATCGCCGTCTTCAAGGGTGAGCGAAACGCCGTCAAGGGCCGTTTTTTCATTGACGGTTCCGGGATTGAAGGTCTTGTGGACATTTTTGATTTCAAGCACGGCCTTCGCCTCCCTTCCTGAGGGGCCGGTCCAGGTAGCGCGCCTTCCAGTAGGGGACGGCGAGGAAGAGCGCGACGATGACGGCGGAGAGCAGCTTGAGGTAATTGGAGTTGATCCCGCTGAGGCTGACGACGGCCTGAATCACGACGTAATAGACGATGGAGCCGATGGCGACGGCCAGAAGCTTGAGGGCGAAGTTGCGAAACAGCTTTCCAAAGATGACTTCCCCGATGATGACGGCGGCCAGGCCGATGACGATGGCGCCGCGGCCCATGTTGATGTCGGCAAAGCTCTGGTACTGTGACAGCAACGCGCCGGAAAGCGCAACCAGCCCGTTGGAGATCATCAACCCCAGCACCTTGCTCAGGTTCGTGTTGATGCCCTGCGCGCGGGCCATGTTGGGATTGGCGCCGGTGGCGCGCAGCGCGGAACCGAGCTCGGTGCCGAAAAACCAGTACAGCGCGGCGATGATGGCCAGCGTGAACAGCCCCGCCACAAAGATGGGATGCTGCCAGAAGCCCCGGGCGCCCTTGCTCACATCCTGCAGGTAGCGCAGGGAGACGAGCAGGTCGTATTTGTTTACGTTGAGCGACTGATTGGCCTTCATGCCCATGATGGCGAGGTTGACCGACCACAGGCCAAGCTGTGTAAGGATGCCCGACAGGATGGCCGGGATGCCGCAGGCCGTGTGCAACAGGCCCGTGGCCAGCCCCGCCAGCATGCCAGCCAGGATGGCCGCAAGCAGGGAAAGCCAGACGTTGCATCCGCTGGTAATGAGCATGACGCCCACGGCGCCGCCGGTGCAGAAGGAGCCGTCCACCGTCAGGTCCGCGATATCCAGCAGCTTGTAGGTGATGTAAAGCCCGATGGCCATGATGCCCCACACAAGCCCCTGGGAAACCGCGCCGGGCAGGGCGTTAAGAAAACTGGACAATGCTTTTATCCCCCAATTCCGCGGCGGAAAAGATATCCGCCCGCGCTTTTTAAACCGCAAAAACGGGGGAAAAGGCGCTCCTTTTCCCTCCGTTTTGATGGCGCTTTTCGCTTACTCGATGGCCGTGTAGCCCTCGGGCATGGTGATCCCAAGCGCCTCACCGATTGCGGTGTTGAACTTGGGGGTGAAGTTTTCCGCATAGGCGATGGGCATGGTGGCGATATCTTCCTCACCCTTGAGGATCCTGGCCGCCATCTTGCCGGTGGTCACGCCCAGGTCGTAGTAGCTGATGGAGAGCGTCGCGACGCCGCAGCCCGCGCAGATGCCCTCCTCGCCGGCGATTACGGGCACGCCCGCGGGCTGGCAGATGTTGTCGACGATGCCGGTGTTGGCGGCCACGGTGTTGTCGGTGGGAACATAGATGACGTCGCTGGCGTCGGCGGCCGTCTGGGTGACCGCGGCAGCGTCGTTGCTGTCGGCAAAGGGATAGAGGGTGCAGGTATAGCCCATCCCCTCCAGATAGCCCTTTACGGTATCCACCTGGTACTGGCTGTTGGCTTCCGCCGAGCAGTAGAGCAGGCCGACGTTCTTGGCGTCGGGGAAGAGGGCCTGGATCATGGCCGCCTGCTGGTCCAGCGGAGCCAGGTCGGAGGTGCCGGAGATGTTGCCGCCCACCGTGCCGGTGAAGCCATCAATATCCAGCGCAACGCCATACTCGGTTACGGACGTGCCCAGGATGGGGATGTCCGCGGTCGCGGCGGCGGCGGCCTGCAGGGCGGCGGTGGCGTTGGCCAGAATCAGGTCCACATCGGCGGCGACAAAGGCGTTGACGATGGTGGAGCAGGTGTTGGAATCGCCGGCAGCGTTCTGAACATCAAAGGTGACCGCGTCCCCGAGCTCCTCGGTGAGCGCGTCGATAAAGCCCTGGGTGGCCGCGTCCAGCGCGTCGTGGGTGACAAGCTGGCACACGCCCACGGTATAGGTCTGGCCCTCGGCCATGGCCGAGGCGGCAGACAACAGCATCACGGATGCCAACAGGATCGAAACAAGCTTCTTCATACGAACTACCTCCCTACAATGTTTCCTGTGTATTTTCAAACGGGGCGGGCCCGATTGAAACGGAGAAAATCAGAAAGCGCCCCTTTCCCCGCTACGGGAACTGAGGGCGCCTAAAGCGCGGTACCACCTCTGCTTCGCCGGGCGTTCGGCTCCCGGCCTTTGCAGGCAACAATGCCTCGGGGAATAACGGTCCCTGTCCGGCCCGGCCTACCAGCGTTCCTTCAGCCAGGCGGCTGGGAAACGGAATTCACCGCCTTCCGCAGCCCCCTCGCACCACCCGGGGCTCTCTGCATGCGGAACGTACGCGGCCACGTCGCTTCCTCCGGCGCCTTTCATGGGATGCATTGTATACCCGGACGGGAGACAAGTCAAGCGCAAATACGATCTTCTTTCAGCTTTTCATTTCATCGCCGGCCGCAAAACGGCTGCTGCGTTTTGTCCGGCGCCCTTGTATTTTCAATGTTCTGGCGCCGGAGATGAAAGGGGCGGATGGACTGACATGTTTTTCTTATGCATTTCTACGGCCCGAGGGTTGCACTTTGATGCGGTGAAGTTATATAATGCATGCAACCCCATTCAGAGATACAGGAGGGACCAACGTATGAAAAAGATCGTAGCGATCCTACTGGCGGTTCTCATGATGCTCCCGGCTTTCGCCATGGCTGAAAACGTCGTCAAGATCGGCGTCTTCGAGCCCGCCTCCGGCGACAGCGGCGCGGGCGGAAAGCAGGAGATGCTGGGCATGCAGTATGCCAACTACGTGCAGCCCACCGTCGAGATCGGCGGCGAAACCTATACCGTTGAGCTGGTTTATGCCGACAACGGCTCCTCGGCCGACAAGGCGCCTTCCGCCGCGCAGCAGCTTGTCAGCGAGGGCGTGAGCGTGGTGCTGGGCTCCTACGGCTCCGGCGTGTCCATCGCGGGCTCCCAGTACTTTGCCGACGCGGGCATCCCCGCCATCGGCGTGACCTGCACCAACCCGCAGGTGACCGCGGGCAACACCCATTACTTCCGCATCTGCTTCCTGGATCCTTTCCAGGGCACCGTCCTTGCCAACTACGCCTTCAGCGAGCTGGGCGCCAAGACCGCCTACTGCCTGGCTGAGCTTGGCAACGACTACGACGTGGGCCTGTGCCACTACTTCCAGCAGGCCTTTGAGGCGCTGGGCGGCACGGTGAT
>CALVKX010000108.1 GCA_944333375.1 uncultured Eubacteriales bacterium | reverse complement strand
GGTGGAGCGCACGCCCGCGCCGCCCAGAATGTCCGCGCCGGCGTTGGCCGCGCCCACGAAATTGAGGCCCCAGTCGGTCTGGATGATGCCCGTGTAGCCCAGCTCGCCGCGCAGGAGATCCGTCATGACGGCCGCGGACTGGTCGGCGGAATTTTCCACCGCGTCGCCGCCCAGGTAGGGCACGGTGGAGTAGCCGTAGGGCATGACCGCCGCCACGCCCGCCTCGATGGCCGCCTTGAAGCCGGCCAGATGCAGATCGATGGAGTCCTCCTAAATGGTCAGGGGCGTGCCGTCCACGCCGTCGGTCTGCCCGCCGGAGCCGGGGAAGTGCTTGACGGTGGCGATGACGGAGTCCTCCGTCAGCTTGCTGCCGCCCTGCAGGGCCTCGACGGCCGCCACGATCAGCGTCTGCACGACCTCGGTATCCTCGGAGTAGCACTCCTGGTTGCGGCCCCAGCGGGGATCGGTGATGAGATCGGCGTCGGGCGAGAGCGCCATGCGAACGCCCACTGCCATGAGCTCCTCGCGCAGCACCTCATTGAGGCGGCGCACCAGGTCGGCGTCGTTGGCGGCGCCCTGGTTGATTTCGTCGGGCAGGAAGGTGGCGTCCCGGACAAAGGCCGCGCCCGCCTCGGTGTCCATGGAGAGAATCACGGGGATGCCAAGCGGCGCGCTCTCGGAGAGCTCCTGGATCTCGTTGGTCCGCTGCGCCGCCTCGGTCGCGCTGTCAAAGATGTACTCATATACCAGCGCAAAGCCCACGTTGCTTTCGTTGAACCAGTCGTCCTTCTTGCTCACCAGCGTCAGGTGCACCATCTGGGCGGCCTTCTGCGTGGCGTCCATGCGGCCAAGCAAATCCTCGGCGCGCTCCTCGGGGGTCAGGCGCCAGTCCTCATAGGGGTCCAGCTCGCCATTGTCGTTGAGGTCCCTGAACTGATAGCCGTTTACCTCGATGATCTCCTTGACCCGGGCGCCCAGCACCGGCTGCTCCAGGGCTTCCTCCGCCAGCGCGAGCGCCGGGAGGCAAAGCAGCGCCGCCAGCGTCAGGGAAATCAGCTTTCCAAGCATGTGTTTCATCGTGTTTTCTCCTTTCGTTACGATGCCGTCACAGCGCCGCTCATCTGGCCGCTGATGAGGTACTTGCCCATGAAGATATAGAGAACGAGCACCGGCAACGCCAGAATCAGCGACCCGGCCATCTGTACGTTGAACTCGGCCGCCATGGTGCCGGCCAGCTCGTTAAGGGCGATGGTGGCAGGCTTGGAGTCGTAGCCGCCCAACACCAGCGCAAAGAGCATCTCGTTCCAGATGGAGGTGCACTGGAAGACAAAGACGGTGATGGTCGCGATCTTGGTGTTGGGCACGACGATCTTTCGGTAGATCTGCCACATGCCGTTTCCGTCGATCATGGCCTGACGGATCAGCGCGTCGGGCACGTCGGCGTAGTAGCCGCGCATCATGACCGTGCACATCGGCATGCCGAAGACCGAGTGCACCAGCACCAGGCCCCATACGTTGTCATAGAGGCCCAGGGCGTTGATGGTCTGAAGCAGGGGGATGAGAATCGCCTGGAAGGGGAGGTAGGTGGCCGCCACCAGGGCGATGAAAAAGACGTTGTTGAGCCGGAAACGCCACTTGCTCAGCGCATAGGCGACGGAGCCCAGAAAGACCGATCCCGCCGCGCCAAACAGCGTAATCATCAGCGAGATCCCAAGGGGCTGGCCCAGCTCCTCCATGGCGCTGGCATATCCCTCCAGCGTCCACTCGGAGGGCGGGGTGATGGGGGTGGTGGTCATGACCTCGTTGTTGGTCTTGAAGGACGTCATCACCGTACCCCAGAAGGGGAGCATGTAAAAGACCAGAAAGGCGATCATAATCAGGTAATAGACAACGTGCAGCGCCGTCATGTGCCATTTGGGCTTGATCCTGAGCGTCTGCGCCCGCTGGCCCGCTTTGCTGCGTTCAAGGTTCATTTCGTTTTGCATATCCTCACTTCCTCCTGTTCGTCCAGTACGTCAGCGGCAGAATCAGCACCAGCACCAGCGCCAGCAGGAAGGAGCTGATGGCCGCGGAGTAAGCAAAGTTGTTGCTCTGGAAGGCTTCGTTATACATCCATACCGGCAGCGTCCAGGCTGAGGAGGTAGTGTAGCCCACCAGCGACACGATGAAGTCAAAGGAGCGCAGCGCGTACATGGCCAGAATGGTGATGCAGCTCCCCATGGCGCCCTTGAGCTGGGGAATGACCATCCTGGCGTAGATGCGGGGCATATAGGCGCCGTCGAGCTTGGCGGCGTTGATGATATTGGTGGGCACGTTTTTGATGGCCGCCAGGAAGATCACCGCCACATAGCCGGAGAACTGCCACACCATGGCGATGATGATGGAGAGCATGATGGTGTCGTTGGAGGAGGCCCACATCAGGTGGCCCTCCTTCATGGCCGCCGCCACATCCACCCCCAGGATGCTCAGAAAGGAGTTGAGCACGCCGCCGGTGGGGCGGTACATGTAGGCCCATACCGTGCCCGTGACGACGAAGGAGAGCGCAAAGGGCAAAAGGATCAGCGCGCGAAACAGCGCCGTGCCCCTCAGGCCCTGGTCCATGACCAGCGCAAGCCCCAGGCCCAGCAGCAGGCACAGGGGGATCAGGCAGAACAGCAGCAGCGTGTTTTTCAGCGCCGGGAGGAACTGGGCGCTTGTAAACATGCGCTCGTAGTTGCCAAAGCCGCCCCAGCCGTAGCTGGCCTCGAGGTTGCCCGCCTCCCAGTCGGAGACGGACACCCACAGGTTCCAGCCCAGCGACACGTATACGAAATAGATCAGCAGCGCCGCGGGAATCACCAGCCACACCAGCGGATGGCGCTTGAGAAAGCCGCGCACCGGCGCGATGGTTTTGGGCGAAAAGACGCCCAGCAGCTGGTAGATCGCCACCACTGCCAACGCCGCCATCAGAACGACCCAGAATCCCTCATGGGAAAAGGTCATGTAGCCGACGTTTTCCAGAAACTCCGAAAAGGCTTCCATAGGCAGTGCCTCCGTTCATTTGCTTGAAGAAAACAGGAGCGGGACGGGGGACGCGGCGGCGGAAGCGTGCACGGGGCGCGCCGCGTGATTTCCCTTCTTTTTCCCGCTCCTGTCTCCCGCCGGCCGTTTAATCGTCGTAGCTCAGGCCCCAGCCGTAGTCATACAGCGGGTTCTCCAGATCGAAGGAGACGTCGCCTTCCTGATTGTTGACCGACGCCATGTCCCGGGGGAACTGGATGGGGGTCTTGCCGGTGGGGTTGTTCATGCCGTAGAGCGTCTCGGCGATGGCGATGCCGCCCTGCTGGCCGGGATAATAGGCTTCCAGAATCGCGTTGGTGTTTTCGTCGCACCAGGTCAGGATGTAGGGCCGGCCGCCGGTGACAACCGTCACGATGGGCTTGCCGCTGGCCTTGGCGGTCTCCAGGATCTCCTGCTGGCTGGAGGTGATCTCCAGCGTGTCGTAGCCCCACGGCGGATCGTGCTGGTAGCTGGGCTCGCCCACGGAGACGATGATGATGTCCGCGTCCTCGGCCAATTCCGCGATCCGCTCCAGATCCTCGGCCTCATAGACGACCGTGGTGTTTTCGCCGGCGTACTCGGCCACCGCGTCCGCGATGGTCAGCCCCTCCTGCGCGGAGGACCAGCCGCCCACCAGCGAGTCCATGTCGCCGGCGCGCGGGCCGCACACCAGAATGGTCTGCTCGGCGTCGGGGTCCAGGGGCAAAATGCCGTCGTTCTTGAGAAGCGTCATGGCCTTGCGCGCGGCCTCGAGGTTCACCGCCGTGCTTTCCTCGTTGCCCACAAAGGACACCGCGTAGTCCACGTCGCAGTAGGGGTTCTCGAACACGCCCATCTCAAACTTCACCTTGACGATGCGCTTGGCCGCCGCGGTGAGGATCTCCTCGTCGATTTTGCCCTCGCCGGTGTACTGCTCCATCTGGTCGATCAGACGGATGCTCTCGCCGCCGATGCCGTCCACGCGGCTCTCGGTCACGCCGATGAGGATGGCCTCCTCGTCGGAAACCTCCTCGCCCGTCATCGTGCCCAGCGCCTCCTGAATGGCCCAGATCATGCCCCAGTCGGTCTGGATGATGCCCTCAAAGCCCATCTCATCGCGCAGCAGGTCCTGAAGGGTGGCCTTGGAGCCGATGGCGGAGTTTTCCATGTCCAGCGTGAGCGGCACGGAATAGTAGGGCATGATGGAGGCGATGTTGGCCTCCAGCGCCGCGTAGTAGGGCTTGAGGTGCGTTTCCAGCGTCTCCTCGGTGGAGACGATGGGGGAGGTGTCCTTGCCGTCCATCTGCGGGCCGGCGCCGGGGAAGTGCTTCATGCAGGCCACGATGGAGCCGGTGTTGAGCCCGTCGGCGCCGTTCTGAAAGGCGATGACCTGCGCCGTCACCATCTGCGTGACCAGATCGGGGTCCTCGCCGAAGGTCTCCATCACGCGGCCCCAGCGGGGCTCGGAGGCGATGTCGGCCTCGGGGGAGAGGGTCATGCGCACGCCCACGGCGAGATGCTCCTCGCGGGCGATCTCGGCCAGCTTCGTGACCAGCTCCTCGTCACGGGTGGCCGCCAGGGCGAGGTTATGCGGGGTGACGGTGGAGCCGGACACATAGGACAGGCCGTGCACCGAGTCCATGGACACCAGCACCGGCACGCCCAGGCGGGAACCCTCGGCGTACTCCTGGATGATGTTCATGGTGGTGGCCGCTGCCTCTACGCTGCTGAGCTCACGGATGAGCAGCATGCCGATGCCTTCCTCGTTGCACCACTCCTGCAGATAGGACGGGATCTCGCCGTCGGCGCGGGGCAGGAAGGTGGGGTGCTGCATCTGGGCGATTTTCTCGCGCACCGTCATCTGGCTCACCAGATCGTCGGCGCGGGTGTCGGCGTTCAGCCGCCAGTCCTCGTAGACGTCCAGCTCGCCGTTGCCGTTGAGGTCGATAAACTGATAGCCGTCGGCTTCGATGATGGATTTCACATGGGGATTGAGCGCGGGCTGCTCGTAGCGCTGCGCCTCAGCCAGGGCCGCGCCGGCCGTCATGGCGCCCGCCAGCACCGCGGCCGCCGCCAGGGAGAGGGCCCGCCGCCATACGTTCTTAGTCAACAAGGTCCCAGTCTCCTTTCACATCGGCTTCCTTGAGAATGTTAACGATTCGGTTTGCGAAATACTCCGCATCATGCTCCGCCGAGGTGGCAAACTCCTGAATCTGCGTCTGCAGGCTGGTGGAGGCGCTCCAGGGCAGCGCAGTCCCGTGGGTGAAGCTGGGGAAAACGTTGGTGCCTTCCGCGGTCAGCTCGTTTTTGAACTGGAGGGTCAGCTCGTTATAGGTCTCGTCGGAGGTGTCGGTATAGGGGGAGATGGACTCCTTGAGGGTGGAGAAGGCGGTCTGCACCTCGGGGGTGGACATGCTGTAGGCCCAGCGCAGGCCGGCCTCGACGTCGGCGGAGTCGTTGCTGACCACGAAGCCGTCGATGCACATGCCAAACCAGCCCGCCGTCCCGGGGAAGGTGAACACGCCGTAGTCCTCGCCGTAGACCTGGCCCATGCTGGTCATGAGGGGCTGCATCCAGGCGCCCATGATCTGCATGGCATAGGTGCCGGCCACCAGCTGGCCGGAGGTCTCATACCAGTCGCGGCTGGAATGGTCGGGCGCCACGTAGTCCATCAGGCGGGAGTAGGTGGACAGGACGGCGGTGACGTCCTCGACGTCGTAGTTGCCGTTGATGAAATCCTCATAAATCTGGGGATCGGTGCCCATCATGATATCCTCGAACACCTGACAGGCGGGCCAGCCCTTGCGGTCGCCCAGGTCGATGGGGTATTCGCCGTCGGGCATGGCGGCGGATAGCTGGTCGCAGATGGACCAGAACTCATCCCAGGTGATGTCCTGATGGTCGGGGATCTCCACGCCGTACTTCTCAAAGACGTGGATGTTGTAGAAGATCACGTTGCTCTTGTGGATGCCGATGGGGACGATGTACCTGTTGCCGTCGGAGGCGGTGCACAGGTCCTCCAGGCCGGGCAGCGCGCGGCTGGCGATGTCGGCATAGTCCCAGACCTGGTTGAGGTTGAGCAAAAGCCCCGAGGTCAGGTACGGCTCGATCTCCTGGCCGGGGTGAGCCTGAAAGGTCTCCGGGCTCTTGCCGGCCTGCTGAAGCACCTTGACCTTCATGACCATCGCGCCGCCGGCGCCGCCGGGAATGGCGTTTGACTTGGCGCGGATGTTGGGATAGGAGTCGGAGAAGCCGTCCACGACGCTCTCGATGGCATCCTTCTCGCCGCCCGCCGTCCACCAGTGGTAGACGTTGACGGTGCCGTCGGCATCCTTTGCCTCAATGATGGCGGGAATATCCATCGTGTCGGCATCCATCTTCTCGTTCCTGGCCGCCAACGCGCCTGCGGGCAGCAGCCCAAGCGCCAGCACCGCCGAGAGGGCCAGCGCGCCGAATCTCTTGAGAACCATGTCCAGAAAGCCTCCTTTTTTACTCTTCCACAAAGGTCAGCGTCCCCCACAGGCTGGGGTTGGTGTCCACGTCATAGTCAGCAGGGGTGCGGTCGCGGCCGTCGAGGTTGGCGGAGGACTGCATGCGCAGGCTGTGAATACCGGGGCAGGGCAGGTCCACATCCAGGACGGAGAAGTCAAAGCCGATGGTCATGCCGGCTTCGGGAACGAGCTGGGGAATCTGATCGTTGGAAAGGTTGTGCAGGGGGATCTTGCTCTCCAGCACCCAGCCGCCGTACTCCTTGTCGCGCACGGTCACGGCCTCGTAATCGTCAAAAACCAGCTCGTCGCCGTACTCGCCCTGGGTTTCGTAGCCCATGTTGTCGGCGACCATGCTGCGGTCCACATAGTTGAAGAAGTCGTATTCGTCGGTGGACTGCACGATGCGCCAGTCGGTCGCCTCATAGGCGGTGCGGTCGGGGTCGGCGTCGGGGTTGGTGCTGAGGAAAATGATGATGGCGTCCAGCTCATCCAGCGGGAAGCCCTCTCGATAGACAAAGGGGTATCGTCCTTGACGCGGGCGCCGATGTAGAGGTTTTCCTCGTCCCACATGGCGTAGATTTCCATGGAGCAGTCCTCGACGCCGTCCCAGTGCTC
>CALVKX010000107.1 GCA_944333375.1 uncultured Eubacteriales bacterium | reverse complement strand
AAGGAGGAGACCGAGTACGTGGACGGCATCATGGCCGATATCCACTGGCTGGGCTTCGACTGGAAGGGCGGGCTGTATTTCGCCAGCGAATACTATCAGCAGTGCTACGACATCGCCGTGGACTGGATCAAGCGCGGGCTTGCGTATGTGTGCGAGCTTTCGCCCGAGGAGGTGCGCCTCTATCGCGGCACCCTCACCCAGCCGGGCAAAAACAGCCCCTATCGGGACCGCCCCGTGGAGGAGAGCCTGCGCCTGTTTGAGGAGATGAAGGCGGGCAAGCACCCCGAGGGCAGCATGATCCTGCGCATGAAGATCGACATGGCCAGCCCCAACATCAACATGCGCGACCCGGCCATGTACCGCATCCTCTTCAAGGAGCAACACCGCACGGGCAAGACATGGTGCATCTACCCCATGTACGACTTTGCCCATCCCATCGGCGACGCGCTGGAGGGCATCACCCACAGCCTGTGCTCGCTGGAGTATGAGGACCATCGGCCCCTGTACGACTGGGTGGTGGAGCACGCCTCCAACATGCTCCCCTCCCGCCCCCGGCAGATCGAATTCAGCCGCCTGAACCTGACCCGCACCATCATGTCCAAGCGCTACCTGCGCATGCTGGTGGAGGGAGGTTACGTGTCCGGCTGGGACGATCCCCGCATGCCCACGCTGTGCGCCATGCGCCGCCGGGGCTATACGCCGGAGAGCATCCGCGACTTCATCGACCGCATCGGCGTGGCCAAGGCCGACAGCACGGTGGATCTGGCGCTGCTGGAGCATTGCGTGCGCGAGGACCTGGGCGAGAAAGCGCCGCGCGCCATGGCGGTGCTGCGGCCCCTCAGGGTGATCCTGACCAACTGGCCCCAGGACAGGCGCGACGAGCTGGAGATGGAAAATCACCCCAACCATCCCGAAATGGGCACGCACAAGACCGTGCTCACCCGCGAGATCTACATTGAGCGCGAGGACTTCATGGAAAACCCGCCCAAGAAGTACTTCCGCCTGTTCCCCGGCAATGAGGTGCGCCTCAAGGGCGCCTACATCATCCGCTGCGACGGGTGCGAAAAGGACGCCGAGGGCAACGTGACCGCGGTTTTGTGCACCGTGGACATGGACACGCGCAACGGCACCGAGGGCGCCAACCGCAAGGTCAAGGGCACGCTGCACTGGGTCAGCGCCGAGGACTGCATCCCCGTGGAGGCGCGCCTCTACGAGCCGCTGCTCATGGATGAGGATGCGCTTGCCAAAGAGGAGGCCCAGGCCGATGCGGAGGCGCAGGCCGAGGCCGAGGGCGTCGAGGCGGCGCCGGTGAGCAGCGCGGCGCTCAAGACCGATTTCCTCAAGAAACTCAACCCCGCCAGCCTGGAGGTCTGCCGCGGCTATGCCGAGCGGTTCCTTGGGGACGCGCAGGTGGGCGATACGTTCCAGTTCCTGCGCATGGGCTACTTCTGCAAGGACCCCGACGCCACGGACGCCCTGCCCGTCTTTAACCGCGTGGTGGGACTCAAGGACAGCTTTGCCAAGCAGGTGAAGGGCTGAGGAGGCCCGAGGACGCCAAAGAAAGGAGATAGCCGGGGAATGAGCGAACGGACGGTGCGACGCTGCTCAAGGGCGTGTATCGCGCTACTTATTATCAGCGCAATCCCGCTATTGGTCGCCGCGTTTTACAACCATCCCTGCAATGACGACTTCACCTTCGGCCTCCTGACCAAGGCGGCATGGGAGCGCACCCACAGCCTGTGGGAAGTGCTGAAAGCCGCAATAGAGCAAGCCCGTATCACCTGGCACGACTGGCAGGGAACCTGGGCGGCAATCGTGATTTTCGCGCTTCAGCCCGCCATTTTCGGGGAGGGCTGGTATGCCGCCTCGACCTTCCTGCTGCTGGGCGCGCTGATTTCCTCGGTATTCTACTTCTTCCATACCCTGCTGCGCAGGCTGCCGCGTCCCGAAGCCCGCGCAAGCCGCGACCTGGTCAACCTGATCGCCGGCGCGGTCTGCCTGGTGCTGATTGAGATGATTCCCTCGCCTGCGCAGGGCTTCTACTGGTGGAACGGCGCAAGCTACTATGTGCTGTTCTTCTCGCTGATGCTGGTGCAGGCGGCGCAGCTGGCGCGGATTGCTTCGGGCGGGGATTGCACAAAGGCACGGTTTGTGCTGTCTCTCCTGATGGGCTGCCTGATCTCCGGGGGCAACTTCATTACCGCGCTCCTCAATGCGGAGCTGACGGCGGCGGCACTGATCTATGCGTTGGTCAAAAGAAACCGGGCCCGGTTTGGGCTGGCGGTCATTCTGGCGACGACGCTGGCAGCCCTTTTGCTCAGTGTGCTGGCGCCGGGCAATGCGGTGCGCCAGACAAATCTAGCCTCCGGGCTGGACCCCGTCAGAGCCATCGTCTACTCCTTCCGGCAGGCGTACCAGTACCTTGACACATGGTTTACGCCGCTTTCACTTGCCATCGTGCTGGCGCTGCTCCCGTTTCTGTGCCTCGTTGACGTCGAGAAGATCGTTGCGCGCAGAATACCGGTATTGCCTCTGCTTTTGCTGGCCTTCTGTTTCTTCGCCTCGGCCTTCACACCCCAGCTCTTTGGCATGGGGCTGGGCTGGGCGGAGCTGCGGGTGGTCAACGTGTGGTTCTTTCTGTTTTGGATTTTGCTGGTGCTGGTGCTGCTGGCCGTCATTCAGTCCGTGCGGCTGGGAGCGCTGGGCGGACGCCGGATGACGGATGCGCCGCAGAAGATCCGCCGCTTTGCGGCTTCCGCTGCCGCATGCGCATGCGCGTTCGTCGTGCTGACGGCCGTGCTCAACCGTGCAGAGGACCCATACTCGAGCATTTCGGCGCTGCAGTCCCTGCTCAGCGGCGAAGCGCAGGCCTATCATGACACGCATCTTGAGCGGCTGCGGCTGATGGAGGGAGAGGAGCGGGAAGTGGAACTGCCCGCTCTGCCCTGCGAGCCGCATGTGCTGTTCATGGATGATATTCGGGAGGACCCGTCCTCCTGGATCAACGAGGACTATGCGGCTTACTACGGCAAGGACGCCGTATGGACGGCAGAACAACCTGCCAACTTACCATGAAGGAGGCTCCCCCATGACCGTACGCACCCGGTTCGCACCCAGCCCCACGGGCTACCTGCACCTGGGCGGACTGCGCACCGCCCTTTACACCTACCTGTTCGCCAAGAAGAACGGGGGCAAGTTCATCCTGCGCATCGAGGACACCGACCAGGAGCGCGAGGTGCCCGGCGCGGTGGAGCTGATCTACAAGAGCCTGCGCGAGGCGGGGCTGGAATACGACGAGGGCCCGGACGTGGGCGGCGACTACGGCCCCTACATCCAGACCCAGCGGCGCGACACCTACCTGCCCTACGCCATGCAGCTGGTGGAGAGCGGCGCGGCCTACCCGTGCTTCTGCACCAAGGAGGAGCTGCAGGCCCGCCGCGACGCGGCCACGACCCGCGGCGAGCAGTGGAAGTACGACAAGCACTGCCTGAGTATCCCCAGGGACGAGGCCCTGCGCCGCATGCAGAGCGGCGAACCCTTCGTCATCCGGCAGAACATCCCGCTTACCGGCACGGCCAGCTTTGACGACGCGCTCTACGGCCATGTCGAGGCACCCTGCGACACGCTGGACGACAACGTGCTCATCAAGGCCGACGGCCTGCCCACCTACAATTTCGCCAACGTCATCGACGACCATCTCATGGGCATCACCCACGTGATGCGCGGCACGGAATACCTCAGCTCCGCGCCCAAGTATAACCTGCTCTATGAGGCCTTTGGCTGGGAGCCTCCCATCTATATTCACCTGAGCCCCGTCATGAAGGACGCCACCCGCAAGCTCAGCAAGCGCTACGGCGACCCCAGCTTCGAGGACCTGCTGGCCCAGGGCTATGTGCGCGACGCCATCATCAACTTCATCGCGCTTCTGGGTTGGAGCCCGGGGGATGAGCGGGAGTTTTTCACTCTGGAGGAGCTGGTGGAGGCCTTTGACCTCAAGGGACTCAGCAAGGCCCCGGCCATCTTCAACACCGAAAAGCTCGTGTGGTTCAACCATGAATATATCACCCGCATGCCCTTTGAGGAGTATCTGGCCATGGCCACGCCCTGGTTTGACCGGGTGCTGGCGGGCAAAAACATCGACTACCGCCGCCTGGCCGAGCTCATGCACACCCGCACCGAGGTCTTTGATCGGGTGCCGGACATGGTGCGCTTTTTGGCCGAGCTGCCGGAGTATGGGACCGAGCTTTACACCCATAAAAAGATGAAGACCGACAGCGCCGTGGCCCTTCGCGCGCTGGAGCTGGCCCGGCCCGCGCTGGCCGCGCTGGAAGAGTTCGGCGAGGAAGCCGTCAAGGACCTCCTGATGGCGCTGGCCGCCGAAAACGGCCTCAAGACCGGCCAGATGATGTGGCCCGTGCGCACGGCCCTCTCCGGCCAGGCCTCCACCCCCGGCGGCGCGACCGAGATCGCCTACCTCCTGGGCAGGGAGGAAAGCCTTAGCCGCATCGACAAGGGGATTGAAATGCTCAAGAACGCCTGATTTTGGGACAAAGGAGAGAGAAAGATGCCGCAGCGCCCCGCGTATAACCCCGATCAGATCGAAACCAAATGGCAGAAGCGATGGCTTGAAAGCGGCGCGTTCAACGCCGAATTCCCCAGCGACAAGCCCAAGTACTACTGCCTGATCGAATTCCCCTACCCCAGCGGCAACGGCCTGCACGTGGGCCATCCCCGTTCCAATACGGCGCTGGACATCATTGCCCGCAAGCGCCGCATGGAGGGCTACAACGTCCTTTACCCCATCGGGTATGACGCCTTCGGCCTGCCCACGGAGAACTTCGCCATCAAAAACAAGGTGCATCCCGCCGTGGTCACCAAAAAGAACATCGACCACTTCCGCCAGCAGCTCCAGCGCCTGGGCTTCAGCTTCGATTACACCCGCGAGGTCAACACCACCGACCCCGCCTATTACAAGTGGACCCAGTGGATTTTCCTGAAACTGCTGGAAAACGGCCTGGCCTACAAAGCTGAGATGCCCATCAACTGGTGCACCGGCTGCAAGTGCGGCCTGGCCAACGAGGAAGTCGTGGGCGGCGTGTGCGAGCGCTGCGGCAGCCAGGTGGTGCGCCGGGTCAAGAGCCAGTGGATGCTGCGCATCACCAAATACGCCCAGAAGCTGCTGGACGGGCTGGATCATGTGGACTTCATCGACGCGGTCAAGACCCAGCAGCGCAACTGGATCGGCCGCAGCGAGGGCGCGGAGGTGGACTTCCAGCTCGCCGGCAAGGACGAGAAGCTGCGCGTGTTCACCACCCGGCCCGACACCCTCTTTGGCGCGACCTACATGGTCGTCAGCCCCGAACATCCGCTGATTGAAAAATACAAGGACGAGATCGTCAACTATGCCGCCATCGCCGCCTACCGCGACGAGGCCGCCAAGAAGAGCGACTTCGAGCGCACCGAGCTTGCCAAGGACAAGACCGGCGTTGAGATCGACGGCATCCGCGCCGTCAACCCCGTCAACGGCAAGGAGATCCCCATCTGGGTCAGCGATTATGTGCTCATGAGCTACGGCACCGGCGCCATCATGGCCGTGCCCGCGCACGACAATCGCGACTGGGAATTCGCCACGAAGTTCGGCATCCCCATGGTGGAGGTGGTGGCCGGCGGCGACATCACCAGGGAAGCTTATACCGACATCGTGGACGGCGTGCTGTGCAACAGCGACTTCCTCAACGGCCTGCGCGTGGCCGACGCCAAGAAGAAGATCATCGACTGGCTGGTAGAAAAGGGCCTGGGCGAGCGCAAGATCAACTACAAGCTGCGCGACTGGGTGTTCAGCCGCCAGCGCTACTGGGGCGAGCCCATCCCCGTGGTGCACTGCCCCCACTGCGGCACCGTGCCCGTGCCCGAGAGCGAGCTGCCCGTGCTCCTGCCCGACGTGGAAAACTACGAGCCCACCGACAGCGGCGAGAGCCCCCTGGCGGCCATGACCGACTGGGTCAACACCACCTGCCCCAGGTGCGGCGGCCCCGCCAAGCGCGAGACCGACACCATGCCCCAGTGGGCGGGCTCCAGCTGGTACTTCCTGCGCTACTGCGACCCGCACGACGACAAGGCGTTCGCCAGCCAGGAGGCGCTGGACTACTTCATGCCCGTGGACTGGTACAACGGCGGCATGGAGCACACCACGCTGCACCTGCTCTACAGCCGCTTCTGGCATCTGTTTTTGCATGACCTGGGGCTGGTCAAGGCCCCGGAGCCCTACCAGAAGCGCACCAGCCACGGCATGATTCTGGGCGAGAACAACGAGAAGATGTCCAAGTCCCGCGGTAACGTCATCAACCCCGACGACATCGTCAATGAGCTGGGCGCGGACGCCTTCCGCCTCTACGAAATGTTCATGGGCGCGTTCGATCAGGCCATTCCGTGGTCCACCAACGGCGCGCGCGGCTGCCGCCGGTTCCTCGACCGCGTGTGGCGCCTCCAGGACATGGTTCTCCCCGGTAAGGGCTACTCCAAGGCACTCACTCCGCTGATGCACGAGACGATCAAGAAGGTCGGCGAGGACTACGAGGCCATGAAGTACAACACGGCCATCGCCGCCATGATGTCCCTGGTCAATGAGTTCTATGCCGCCGGCGGCTGCACCCGCGAGGAGCTGCGCACGCTGATTCTCCTGCTCAGCCCCGTGGCCCCGCATATCTGCGAGGAGATGTGGGAGCAGATGGGCTTCGGCAGCGGCCTTGCGCGCGAGCCCTGGCCCGTCTATGACGAAAAGGCCATGAAGCGTGCTGAAGTGGAAATTGGCGTGCAGGTCAACGGCAAGGTGCGCGGCCGCATCATGGTTTCGCCGGACATGACCCGCGAGCAGGCGGAAACCGAGCTTCCCCAGCGCGCGGACGTCCAGCAGATCGTGGGCGGAAAGCCCATCGCGAAGGTCATCTTCGTGCCGGGCCGCCTGTGCAATCTGATCGTCAAATAAGGCAAAACGGGGGAGGGCGCGTGCCCGCCCCCCGTCTGCGCTTTTGAAAGGGAGTTTTGCGATGAATACCAACCCTGCGCCCGCCATCCGCGTCTGCGGCCTCACAAGGCGTTTCGGCCGGGCCGTGGCGCTGGATGAGCTGACGTTTTCGGTGGCTTCGGGTCAGGTGGTGGGCCTTCTGGGCCGAAACGGCGCGGGCA
>CALVKX010000106.1 GCA_944333375.1 uncultured Eubacteriales bacterium | reverse complement strand
CTCCTGGTTGCGCATGCTGGCCTCCAGGCGGGTCTGCACGAACATGCTGGCCTTGTCGATCTGCTTGAGGTAGGCCAGGAAGCGCGAGGCATTGCGGTGCAGGAGCTGAAGGATAAAGCGGGTGCGCTTGAAGGTCCAGAAGCCGCGGATGCGCTCCTCGGTGAAGTCGGTGATGATGGTGGACTCGCGGGTGGAGACGGTGATGATGACGTCATCGACCATGATGATGCCAAGCGGCACGGTGGTATAGCTGTAGCCGTTTCCCTCGGCCTCGACGTAGGGAATGTCCACGATGATGAGGGTCTGGTCGCCGTCGCGCTCGATGCGGGCGCTCTCCTCCTCGTCCAGCGCGGACTGGATATAGGTCGGGTCCAGCGCGAAACGCGCGTTGATGCCGTCGATCTCTTCGCGCGTGGGGTTTTGCAGGTGGACCCAGCAGCCCTTTTCAAAGGTGTTGATTTCGTTGAGGTGGTCCTCCACCGTCAGGTAAATCCGTTTCATCAAAAAAACCTGCCTTTCTGCAGCCGCCGCAGCGGCCTGCTTCCGGGCAGGCGCACGCACATGCGGACGCGCTCAGAATCCCCTGCCAAAGCGCGCCGCGCCCATCGCCCGGAGCGTGTGAACTTGTACCCATGAAAACGTCAAAACTTCGTTTCGACTATACGGGTCGGCATCCACCACATGCTCCTCCTTTCCGCGTATGAGCGTCCTTTTGATCCGTTTCTCATGATAGCGGTTTTGCGAGGCCGTGTCAATCAGGTTTTTCGCTGGTTTCTGGATTTTCCCGTGTGAAATGGCGTTCCTGCTTTTCCCATCCCTGCGGGCGTGATATAATGGTCCCGGAGTTTTTTGCAACGCGCCAGCTTTAAGGAGGCATCCGCATGCGCAGCACCCGCTTGTTTCATATCGGCCCGCTCCCCATCGGCGGCGGCTCGCCCGTCACGGTGCAGAGCATGACCAACACTGACACCCGCGACGCCGCGGCCACGCTTTCCCAAGTGCGCTCGCTCGCCCAGGCCGGCTGTGACATCGTTCGGCTCAGCGTCTACGACGAGCGGTGCCTGGAGGCGCTGCCCGCCATCATCGAGGGCTCGCCCGTGCCGCTGGTGGCGGACATCCACTACCGTGCCGACCTGGCCGTGGGCGCCATGGAGCGCGGCATCGCCAAGGTGCGCATCAACCCTGGCAACATCGGCAGCGCCCGCGAGGTGCGCCGCGTGGCCGACTGCGCCAAAATGCACCATGTGCCCATCCGCATCGGCGTCAACTCCGGCAGCGTGGAAAAGGAAATCCTGGCGCGGGAGGGCGGCGTGACGGCGCGCGGCATGCTCCAAAGCGCGCTGGGCCATGCCCGGCTTCTGGAGGAGGCGGGCTTTCACGACATCGTGCTCAGCCTCAAGGCCTCCAGCGTGCCCCTGACCGTGGAGGCCTACCGCCTGGCCGCGAAGGAAACCGACTATCCCCTGCACGTGGGCGTGACCGAGGCCGGCCTGCCCGGCGCGGGCAACATCAAAAGCGCCATCGGCATCGGCGCGCTGCTTCTGGACGGCATCGGGGATACCATCCGCGTCTCCCTCACCGGCAGCCCCATTCCCGAGGCCGCCGCCGCCATCGACATCCTGCGCGCGGTGGGCCTGCGCACGGGCTACGTCAACGTGGTCAGCTGCCCCACCTGCGGCCGCACCGGCATTGACGTGGCCGCCATCGCCCGGCGGGTGGAAAGCGAGCTTTCGGACATCCGTGTGCCGCTGACCGTGGCCGTCATGGGCTGTGTCGTCAACGGCCCCGGCGAGGCGCGCGAGGCGGACATCGGCCTGGCGGGCGGGGGGCTGAGCCGCGCGGGTGACTCGGCCGGCGGCGAGGGCAGCGCCTATGCCGTGGGCGCGATCTTTGAAAAGGGCAAGCCGCCGGAGAGGGTGGAAGGCGATCTTGCCGCCATCCTGATCGAGCGTGCGCGGCGTCTGGCCCGCGAGCGGGCGGCGCAGGCATAGGCGCAGCATAAAGCGGCCCGGGGAACGCAAAAATGCTTCCCCGGGCCGCTGCCTTTTGTCAATCAGCCATGCCTGCGGCGGACGGCGTACTTGCGGATGTAGTCGCTCATGCTGGCCATGTCCATGGGCTTGCCGATGAGGAAGCCCTGGCCCTTGAAGCAGCCCAGCTCCTCGAAGAACTCAAACTGATCCTGGTTTTCGATGCCCTTGGCGCAAACATGCAGGTCGAGCGTATGCGCCATGTGCAGAATCGCCACCACCAGCCGGCAGGTCTGCTCGTGCACGGGCACCAGCGCGCCGTAGGATTTGTCCAGCTCCAGGCCGTCGAAGTGCACCTCGCGCAGCAGATCGACGTTGGAATGTCCCGTGCCGAAATTGGCCAGCCACAGGCCGATACCGTGCTCGTCATGCAGGGCGTTGAGGTTGGCAATGCCGCGCTCGGTCAGGTCCTGCGCCTCGCTGACCTCAAACTGCATCTTCTGGGGCTTGAGGCCCGTCTTTTTGAGCATGGCCACCACGTCGTCCACAAAGCTCTCGCGGTCGGCGTAGAGGGGCAGCAGGTTCATCGAAAGCGTCACGTTGGAATCCGTCTGCTCGGTCAGGTCGCAGGCCGAGCGCATGGCGTTTTCCAAAAACCAGCGGGAAAACAGGAGCGTGAGCGCCTCATCCCGCTCGATGAGCTCCACCATCGGCCATGCGGGCATGACGTCCCCGTCGGGCATGTGCACCTTTTCAACGAATACCTCGTAGGTGTTGCAGGTGTTTTTGCCAAAGGTCCACTTGGGCTGCCCGTAGAGTTCCAGGGCGTTATTGAGAATCAGGTCTCCGATCATGTTGTGGTTCATGCCAGAAGCTCCCTTCCTATGCGGTTGTAAGCCGGTCGCGCCGGCCAAACATTTTCCAGATAACCTATAGCTTTCGCCGTGCAAGTCGGCTTTTCCTGCCGAAGGGAGCGCAATCTGCATCGCTTTGCGCTTTTTCCTCGCCCATGCTATAATACCTGAGCACACCGCCGCCGCGCGCGGCTCTTCCCCTCCGACCTGCCGAGGCGTATTTTCCATGAACAAGACCGAGCTGCTGACCCTTCTGGAGGAAACCGTTCCTCCCCTCCGCGGCAAGATGCACATCGAGCGCGTGCTCTATCAAAAAAGCGCCAACAAGGCATACATGAGCTTTCTTTGCGACGAGCTGGTGACCGAGCGCGACTACCTGCTTTTGGAGCGCAGGCTGCGCGAGCTCTTTCCCAGGCTGACGGTGGCGCTTCGCATCGCCAGCCCGGCGCTGGGCGAAAAGTTTCTTGCCGACCTCGACCGCTACAAGCCCGTGCTGACGGACTTTTTGCGCCGCCAGAGCCCGGCCCTGTCCGCCTGGATCGCGGACACCGGATGGAGCCTGGAAGACGGGCGGATTCTTCTGACCTGCCCGGACAAGATCGCCATGGGCTTTTTCCGCTCGCACCATCTGGACGAAAAGCTGTCCCAGGCCATCTATGACATCTTCCGCGTGCGCACGCCCGTGGCGCTGACGGTCTGCGGCGAGCGGGAGGCATGGGTGGAGAAGATGCGGGCCGAGCGGGGCTTTTCCTTTGCCGCCGTGCCCCAGCCCGCCGACGAGCCGCCGCCCTGGGACGACGCCGAGCTGGAGGCACAGGCCGCGGCGCTGGTTCCCGCCCCGCCCCCCTTGCCCGATACGCCGCCCGCGCCCCGCGCCAAAAAGCCAGCCGCGCCCAAGGGCGGCCCCGTGCTCAAGGGGCGCGCCGTGGGCGACGCGCCCGTGCCCATCGGCGAGCTGGCCGAGGACAGCGGCATCGTGGTCATCGAAGGCACCGTGACCGGCGTGACCGATCCAAAGGAACTCAAGGGCGGCGAGACGGTGCTGGCCTCCTTCGCCGTCTATGACGACACCTCCACCATCTACTGCAAGGCGTTCTACAACTACCGCATGCGCCGCGCCGCGCGGGGCGAGACGCCCGAGCCGCCCACCAAGGAGGAGCGCGCGCGGGTCATGGAACAGATCGGCCAGATCAAAAACGGCATGCGCGTGCGCCTGCGGGGCGACTGCCGCATGGACCCGTTTTTGAACGAATTGTCCGTGAGCGTGCGCGACATGCAGCAGATGCCCAAAGTCGAGCGCATGGACACCGCCGCCGAAAAGCGCATCGAGCTTCACATGCACACCAACATGTCCACCATGGACGCCACCGCCGACGCGGGCGCGCTAATCGCGCAGGCGGCCAGGTGGGGCCATCCCGCCGTGGCCATCACCGACCACGGCAGCGCGCAGGCCTTCCCCGCGGCCTTCGGCGCGGCCAAGAAGCAGGGCATCAAGCTCATCCCCGGCGTGGAGGGCTATCTGTGCGATCTGGTCCCCATCGTAACCGACGCGGACGACCACCCCATCGACGGCCCCATCGTGGTGCTGGACTTTGAAACCACCGGCCTTTCGCACGCCATGGACCGCATCATCGAGGTGGGCGCCGTCAGGCTGGAAAACGGACAGGTCGTGGACGAGCTGAGCCTGCTGTGCGACCCCGGCGTGCCGCTCAAGCCCAAAATCAGTGAGATCACGGGCATCACCGACCTCATGCTCCGTGGCAAGGAAAGCCCCGCCGAGGGCGTGAAAAAACTCCTTGACTTCATCGGGGACTGCCCCGTGGCCGCGCACAACGCGCCCTTTGACATGGGCATGCTTCAGGCCGAGTGCAAGCGCATGGGCGTGAACTTTCACGCGCCGGTGCTGGACACGCTCACCTTCTCGCGCAAGCTCTACCCCCAGCAAAAGAGCCACAAGCTGGGCGCGGTATGCCGCCTGCTCGGCGTTTCCCTCAAAAACGCGCACCGGGCCGTGCACGACGCGGCGGCCACGGCCAAGTGCCTTGCGCGCATGTTTGAGGCGGCGAAGGAAAAAGGCGCCGCGACCCTCAAGGACATCGACGCCGTCATCAGCGGCGATACCATCGGGCAAAGCTACCACATCATTCTGCTGTGCACCAGCCAAAAGGGCATGCAAAACCTCAATCATCTCATTTCCGAGAGCAACCTGCGCTATTTCTACCGCCATCCCTGCATGCCCCGCCACCTCATCAACCAGTACCGCGAGGGCCTCATCCTGGGCAGCGCCTGCGAGGCGGGCGAGCTGTTTCAGGCCATCGTCAACGACCGGCCGCAGGAGGAGATTGAGCGCATCGCCAGCTGGTACGACTATCTGGAGATCCAGCCCATCGGCAACAACGGCTTCATGCTGCGCACCGGCACGGCGCGCGACGAGGAGCAGCTGCGCGACTTCAACCGCAAAATCGTCGCCCTGGGCGAGAAGCTGCGCAAGCCCGTGGTCGCCACCGGCGACGTGCACTTCCTCAACCCCGAGGACGCCATCTACCGCACCATTTTGCAGGCGGGCCTGGGTTACGACGACTGCGACAACCAGCCGCCCCTGTACTTCAAGACCACCGACGAGATGCTGGAGGAATTCAGCTATCTTGGGAAAGAAAAGGCGCATGAGGTCGTGATCGACGCCCCGCGCAAAATCGCGGAGCAGGTGGGCGAGCTTCGCCTGTTCCCCAAGCACCCCGAGGGCAAGGACACCTTCCAGCCCTACTGGGAGGAGGCGGCCGGCGACATCGAAAGCCGCGCCTGGGGCCGCGCCAGGGAGCTCTACGGCGACCCCCTGCCCGAAATCATCCAGAAGCGCTTGGAAAAGGAGCTCGGCTCCATCATCGGCTACGGCTTTTCCACCCTGTATTCCATCGCGCAGAAGCTGGTCAGCAAGTCCCTCTCGGACGGATACCTCGTGGGCAGCCGCGGCAGCGTGGGCTCCAGCTTCGTGGCCACCATGTGCGGCATCACCGAGGTCAACCCCCTGCCGCCGCACTACCGCTGCGACTATTGCCACAAGATGTTCCTCACCCCGCCGGAGCTGGCCAGCGTGGGCGTGGACCTGCCGGACAAAAACTGCGAGATCTGCGGCCACAAGCTGGCCAAGGACGGCTTTGACATCCCCTTCGAGGTGTTCCTCGGCTTCAAGGGCGACAAGGTGCCCGATATCGACCTCAACTTCTCCGGCGAATACCAGCCCCGCGCCCACGCCTACATCGAGGAGCTTTTCGGCAAGGGCTACGTTTACCGCGCCGGCACCATTTCCGGCCTCGCGGAAAAGACGGCCTACGGCTTTGCCGCCAAGTACCTCGAGGAGCGCGGCATCCACGCGGGCCGCGCGCACAAGGAGCGGCTGGCGGCGGGCTGCGTGGGCGTCAAGCGCACCACGGGCCAGCATCCTGGCGGCATCGTGGTGCTGCCCAAGGAATACGACATCTGCCAGTTTACCGCCATCCAGCACCCCGCCGACGACGTGGAGGGCACCACCATCACCACGCACTACGACTTCAACTCCATGCACGACATTCTGGTCAAGCTCGACTGTCTGGGGCACGACGATCCGACCATGATGCACCGGCTGGAGGAGCTCACCGGCGTCAACTTCCGCGATATCCCCCTGGACGACCGAAAGGTCATGAGCCTGTTTTCCAGCCCCGAGGCCTTGGGCGTCACCCAGGAGCAGATCATGTGGGAGACCGGCACGCTGGGCATCCCGGAGTTCGGCACGAGCTTCGTGCGCGGCATGCTCATGGAGACGCGGCCCACCACCATGGAGGAGCTCATCCGCATTTCCGGCCTCTCGCACGGAACGGACGTGTGGCTGGGCAACGCGCAGGACATCATCAACTCCGGCACGGCCAAGCTGGCCCAGTGCTTCTGCACCCGCGACGACATCATGAACTTTTTGATCTCCAAGGGCATGCAGGAGAAGATGAGCTTCGACATCATGGAGAGCGTGCGCAAGGGCCGCGGCCTCAAGCCCGAATGGGAGGAGGCCATGCGCGAGCACGACGTGCCCCAGTGGGCCATCGACAGCTGTCACAAGATCAAGTACATGTTCCCGCGCGGCCATGCCGTGGCCTACGTGACCATGGGCCTTCGCGTGGCCTGGTACAAGGTGTACCGCCCGCAGGCGTACTACGCGGCGTACTTCTCCATCCGCGGCGACGGTTTTGACGCGGCGCGCATGCTCCTTAGCCCCGAAACCCTGCGCGACCGCCTGACTGATTTCCAAAACCGCGAGGAAAAGATGAGCGTGCGCGAAAAGCAGGAGGAAAACGCCTACCACATGCTTTTGGAGATGCAGATGCGCGGCATCCGGATGCTGCCGGTGGACC
>CALVKX010000105.1 GCA_944333375.1 uncultured Eubacteriales bacterium | reverse complement strand
GGTCCACGCGGGGGGAATGTAGCGGGAACGTGCGCTCCACGCCGATGCCGTAGGACACGCGGCGGACGGTGAACGTCTCGCGGATGCCGCCGTTGCGCTTCGCCATCACAGTGCCTTCAAAAGCCTGAAGACGCTCGCGGCTGCCTTCCACGACCTTCACGAAAACGCGAACGGTGTCACCGATGCCAAAGGCGGGCAGATCGGTGCGGAGCTGAGCCTTTTCGATGGAACGAATGATTTCACTCATTTCATTGGCCTCCTTCCTTCGTAGACGTTCGTGCCCGCGGCTGTGCCCGGACAGAGGACCGCCCGTTATGTCACAACGAGTATTGTAACACGGGTCCCGCTCCATGGCAAGTGGTTTTTGCGCTTTTTTTGCGATTTGCCTTGCTTTTTTTGCCGCGAGCCGTTATAGTGAGGGCAAACGTGACGGTCCCTTGCGCAAGGAGGTTGAAGCGATGGAACAGCAAACGCTTTTTGACCGTGGCGACTCCCAGCCCCTGGCCGCCCGCCTGCGTCCCCGGACGCTGGAGGAATTTGTGGGCCAGCGGCACCTGCTGGGGCCTGGAAAGGTGCTTAGCCGGCTGATTGAGAGCGACCACCTCTCCTCCATGATCTTCTGGGGCCCGCCGGGCGTGGGCAAGACGACGCTGGCGCGCATCATCGCCAGGAGCACAAAAGCCACCTTCATCGACTTCTCCGCCGTGACCAGCGGCATCCGCGAGATTCGCGCCGTGATGCAAAAGGCGGAGGAAAACCGGCGTTTCGGCGAGCGAACGCTGGTGTTCGTCGATGAGATTCACCGCTTCAACAAGGCCCAGCAGGACGCCTTTTTGCCCTTTGTGGAAAAGGGAAGCATCATTTTAATCGGCGCCACCACCGAAAATCCTTCCTTTGAGATCAATGGCGCCTTGCTTTCGCGCTGCCGGGTCTTTGTTTTGCACGCGCTGGGTGAGGAGGACCTGACGGCCCTGCTGCGCCGCGCGCTCAGCGACCCGCGCGGCTTCGGGGGGCAGGAGATCACGCTTCCCCCGGATGCCCTGGAGCTGATCGCCCGCTTTGCCAACGGCGACGCGCGCACGGCCCTGTCGGTGCTGGAGATGGCCGTGCTCAACGGCGACAGCGACGGCCCGAAGGTGCGCGTGAGCGAGGAGATGCTGGAGCAATGCCTCTCGCGCAAGTCCCTGCTCTATGACAAAAAGGGCGAGGAGCACTACAATCTCATCTCCGCCCTGCACAAGAGCATGCGCAACTCCGATCCCGACGCGGCGGTCTACTGGCTGGCGCGCATGCTGGAGGCGGGCGAGGACCCGCTCTACGTGGCGCGGCGCGTGACGCGCTTTGCCAGCGAGGACGTGGGGCTGGCCGATCCCCGCGCCCTGGAACTGGCGGTGGCCGCCTACCAGGCCTGCCACCTGATCGGGATGCCGGAGTGCTCGGTTCATCTGACCCAGGCCGTGGTCTACCTGTCCCTCGCGCCCAAGTCCAACGCGCTTTACACCGCCTATGAATCCGCAAAATCGGATGCGCTGAGGCAGCTTGCCCAGCCCGTGCCGCTGGTGATCCGAAACGCCGTGACGCCGCTGATGGCGCGGGAGGGCTACGGCGAGGGCTATCAGTATGCCCACGACGCCGCCGAGAAGCTGACCAACATGCAGTGCCTGCCGGATTCCCTTTTGGGAAAGACGTATTACCACCCCACCGAGGAGGGGCTGGAAGGCCGCTTCAAGGCCCGCCTTGAGCAGATTCGGGCCTGGCGCGAACGAAACGCCTGACCTATCCCCGCTTTCCGCGCCGGACCTGCGCGTCGTGCACGGCAGGGCCCGTCAGCACGCGCCCGATGTCGTCAAAGCGCGAGCCGTGGCAGGGACATTCCCAGATGCGGGCCTGCGCGTCGTACACCAGGCGGCATCCCAGGTGCGGGCATCGCGGCGCCCACGGCCTTGCCGCCAGCCCGCCCGCAAACCGGCCCGCCATCTCCATCAGCAGGCGCGGCGGCAGCGCGCCGCGCTGCCCGGAATAGATCTCATACCCCTCGCCCGGCAGCCCCAGGATGCGCGCGCTGATCGCCTGCGCCGCCGCCATGCTTCCCACCAGCCCCCGCCCGCCGTAGCCCGTGGCCACAAACAGGTTGGGCGTTTTGCGGCTGTACGGGCCGATGAAGGGCAGGCCGTCGGCCGTGACACATTCCACCCCGCCGTATATGCCCGCCGGCTGGCGGCAGCCCAGCGCCGGCGCATAGCGGCGAAGAAAGGTTTCGCGCACCGCGCGGTTTCCGCGGGCACCGACGGGGCCTCCGCCAAGCATGAGCAGCGCGCCGTCGCGCAGTTCGCGCAGGGCATAGCGTCCGTCGGCCGCCATGTACACCCCTTCAAAGCGCACCGCGCCCTCCAGCGACATGAGCCAGCCCTGGCGCTGCTGCATCTTTAAAAAATACCATCCCGGCGTGTTGACGACCGGGTAGCCCGTGGCGATAATGATATATGGCGCCTGGACGCTTCCGCGCTCGGTATAGACGATGTTGGTCTCCAGCGAGGTAACCCGCGATTCCTCAAAGATCTTCACCCCCAGCCGCGACGCCTCCGCAGACAGATGCCGCAGATACCGCATGGGGTTGAGCGTCCCCATGTCCTTGAGGGTCAGCGCGGCGCCGGCGGGCATGGGACACAGCGACGCGGCGCCCGATGTGGCCGCCAGCCCGGCCCGCCGCATGGCCTTCGCCTCCCGCTCCAGCAGTTGCGCGCCGTCCGCGCCCTCGGCCGTCACGCGCACGTCCGCGTCCCGCCAGCCCGAGGAGGGCCCCTGCTCCCGCGCCAGCTCCCGCACCGCCCGGAAGGCGCACGCCTGCGTCTGTGCGTATGCGGCCGCGGCCTGCGAGCCGCGGCGCTTCTCAAGCCGGGCATAGCACAGACCGCCCGCAAGGCTCACGATCCCCGCGCAGCATCCCGACGCGCCGCTTCCCAGCCGCGCCGCCTCCACCACCGCCACGCGCAGCCCGGCGCGGCTCAGCCACAGCGCGGTGGTCAGCCCCGTCAGGCCGCCGCCGACCACCGCCGCGTCCGCGCTTCGGCGGCCGCGCAGCACGGGATATTCCTGCTGCTCACGCCGCATCCAAAAAGTCTGTTGCTGCATGCCGTCGCCTCCAGAGGATTTGAGAAACAGTCTTCCCCGCCGCGCCTTTGTGCATCCCGGGGAAACGCCAAATATGTCCCGGCCCGTGCCGGACGCAAAGCAAAGGAAGGGTTTTATGGCCAGAATTGTCATCACCTACGGGGTGCCCGCGGAGGGCTTTGAGGCGCTGGCGGGGCACGAGGTGCTCATTCCCCCTCCAGGCGAACGCTTTTCCCATCAGCAGCTCATGGCGCTGCTTCCCACCGCGGACGCCGTGCTGGCCTGTACGGCGCTGGATGCCGGGCTGATCGCCTCGGCGCCGTCGCTTCGCCTCATCGTCTGTTACGGCGCCGGGTACGACGCCATCGACGTGGCCGCCGCCACGGAGCGCGGCATCCCAGTCGTCAACACGCCCGACAGCGTCACCCGGCCCACGGCTGAAATGGCCGTCGCCCTCATCACGGCGCTGGCGCGCCGGCTCCCGGAGCTCAACGCCCTCATGCACACCAGGCCTCCCAAAGAGCTGTTCGGCATGGGCCTGCGCATGGGTACATCGCTGGAGGGCGCCGTTTTGGGCGTGGTCGGCATGGGCCGCATCGGCGCAAAAGTAGCGGCGTTCGGCCGTCTGATGGGCATGCGCGTGCTCTATGCGTCCCGCACGCCCAAGCCCGCCTGCGACGCTCTGGGCGACACCCGCGTCCCCCTTGAGAAACTGATGGCCCAGAGCGATTTTATCACTTTGCACTGTCCCCACACGCCTCAGACGCAGGGGCTCATCTCCCGGGAGATGCTCGCCCGGATGAAGCCCACGGCCTACCTCATCAACACCGCCCGCGGCCCCATCGTGGACGAGGACGCGCTGATCGACGCCCTGCGCGCCCGCCGTATCGCGGGTGCCGCGCTGGATGTCTACGCGGGCGAGCCGGACATCAACCCGGCGTTTGCCTCGCTGGACAACGTGCTTCTGACCCCGCACGCGGGCAGCAACACCCTGCACGCGCGCAACGAGATGGCCCGCGCCGCCAGCGAGCGAATTCTGGACCGTCTGGCTGGGCGCATCCCCAAAAACGTTCTCAACCCCGAGGTATTCTCCCGCTGACAGTACCCTTTCATCCCCCTCCGAAACAGGAGGGGCTTAGGCTGTCAAAAAAACCTTTTGGAAGGCTTGGAGGGCCCGCAGGCCCTCCAAAGTGAATTCGTATCGCCCGGCTTCGCCGGGCGGGCGGGGAGTTTGCGCCCCCGGCGCAAACATTTCTTAAGCATTTGGCGGAAAAGGTCGCCGCAGGCGAACTTTTTCGACAACCCGATCCCCCTCCGAAACAGGAGGGGGCTTTTTTTTGTCCCTTTCCGGCTTTCTTTGCGGAATTCCCGTGCGTCGGTGCATAGCGTCCCTCCCGGCCACATACATACATGTGAAAAGGAGTGATCCCCATGAGCAACAAGCCTCTACGGATCCGGGAAAAGGGTGCGCTCATCCAGCCTCCGCCCACGGCCAGGCCGGCGCGCGCCGGTCCCCTCGCGCGCCTGAAGGCCACGCTCAGGCGCCCGCGCCTGCGCCGCGCCCTCACGCAGGCCGGCCTGGGCCTGTGCCTTGTGGGCCTGTGCGCGGCCTACACCATCGGTCTGGGCGACAACGCCACCGCCGTGGTCGCCAAAAAGCGGGAGCTGCCCGTCTACAGCGTCGAGCGGGACGACAAGGTGCTCTCCATCAGCTTCGACGCTTCCTGGGGCGCGGATAAGACGATCGCCATTCTGGACATTCTGGACCGCTACGATGTCAAGACCACGTTCTTCCTGGTGGGCGGCTGGGTGGATAAGTACCCGGAGATGGTCGAGGAAATCTTCGCGCGCGGGCATGAGATCGGCAATCATTCGAATACGCACCCGCACATGAGCCAGCTTTCCGAGTCCGACATCCGGGAGGAGCTGCGTATCATGAGCGACAAAGTGGAAAAACTAACAGGCGTCCGCCCGACGCTGTTCCGTCCGCCCTACGGCGACTACAACGACCGCGTGGTGCTGGTGTCCCGCGCAGAGGGCTACGAGTGCGTGCAGTGGAGCATCGACAGCCTGGACTGGAAGGACCGCGGCACAGAGGACATCATCAAGCAGTGCACCCATCGCGTCGATAACGGTGACATCGTGCTCTTCCACAACGACAGCAACGACATCGTCAACGCGCTCCCCTCCGTCATCGAGCATTATCAGGGGCTGGGCTACACCATCATACCCGTCAGCGAGCTCCTTTTGGAGGGCGAATACACCATCGACGTACAGGGCAAGCAGCATCCCAAGGCAACCTGAGAACCAAAGCATGAACATGAGGTGAGCAACATGGAAGAAACGGGAAACATCATCCATCTGCGGGGGCAGATCTGCCAGAGCCTTCAGTTCGGACACGAGCTGTTTGGCGAGCAATTCTACGTGACCACGCTGCGCGTGCCGCGCCTGAGCGGGGCGGAGGACTTTCTGCCCATCACCATCAGCGAGCGGCTGCTCATCGACGAGCCGCTTGCCGCCGGGAGCATGCTGTGCATGGAAGGGCAGCTTCGCAGCTACAACAAGGTCATTGAGGGCGCGGGCCGGCTGCTTATCACCGCCTTTGCCCAGCGGATTCTCAACTGCGAGGAGGATGAGGAAAACCCCAACCGCGTCCAGTTGACCGGCGCGCTGTGCAAGCCCCCGAGCTACCGCACCACGCCCTTTGGGCGCGAGATCGCGGACCTGATGCTGGCGGTGAACCGTTCCTACGGCAAAAGCGACTACATCCCCTGCATCACCTGGGGGCGGACCGCGCGCTATGCCGCCAACCTCAAAATCGGCGACCGGGTGCAGCTCGTGGGACGTTTCCAGAGCCGGGCCTATCAGAAGCAGCTCCCCGACGGCACCTCGCTCAACAAGGTGGCCTATGAGGTGAGCGTGAGCCGGCTCAACGCCGTGCGGGAGGAGCCCCGTCCGGACTTCCGTTCGCTTCCGCCGCAAATGCAAAGCCCCAGCGCCCTGACCGGCGCCAGGGACTGTCAGGGCGCCAGGTCGTGAGCGCCGCACCGGCCTCCTCGTACGAAGGGGCCGGTTTTTTCTTTGTCTTTTTTACTCTGCTTGCTCTGACCGAACAGGTGCGCAAAGGCCGAACAAATGATGCGCGCCGGTGCATTTTGTCGTGTTTTTTCTTTGCCGCAAAGGCCCTTGCGCCCATGCCCGCGGCATGGCCTGCGCGGCGGAAACGCAGATAAAAATCTTGAAAAATCTTCTAAAATGGACTTGACGAACCGGCGGTCAACCAATACAATAGTTTTAGATAATTCAGACAGAGTCGAATGTGTTTCGTAACGCAAATTTTTGCCGTTAGGAGGAAGTTCCGATGCTGTATCAAGCGCCATCGGCTGAAATCCGCGATACCTTTCATCAGGGGACAAACCGGCGCGCCTACGAAATGCTGGGAGCTCATCCCTGCTACGAGGGCGACGTGCGAAAATGGCACTTCTGCGTATGGGCTCCCAACGCCAAGCATGTGGCGCTGGTGGGCTCCTTTAACGACTGGGACAAAAGTGTCACGCCCATGCAAAAGCAATATGACGGCACCTGGGAGCTGCGGCTGACGGAGGAGGAGCTTTGGAAAAACGTCCCGGAGGACGGCTACCCCACCTATAAATACGCCGTGTGGGGCGCGGACGATCTGTGGCGGATGAAGGCCGACCCCTTCGGCTTCTTCAGCGAGCTTCGGCCAAACAACGCCAGCCGCCTGGTCGATCTGGACACCTACCGCTGGGGAGACGGGGAATGGCTGGAAAAGCGGCATGACTTCAACCCTTATATAAGCCCCGTCAACATCTATGAGGTCCACATCGGCTCCTGGAGACGCCATCCCGACGGGACCATGTACACCTACCGCGAGTTCGCCGATGAGCTCATCCCCTACATCCAGGAGATGGGCTACACGCATATCGAGCTGCTGCCCGTGATGGAGCATCCCCTTGACATGAGCTGGGGCTATCAGGTGACGGGGTTCTATTCCGCCACCGCCCGCTACGGCACGCCGCTGGAGCTGATGAACCTCATCGACCGTTGCCATCAGGCGGGCATCGGCGTGATTCTGGACTGG
>CALVKX010000104.1 GCA_944333375.1 uncultured Eubacteriales bacterium | reverse complement strand
AGCGCGACCGTCAGGGAAGCGCGAATGATTGAGCAACTGATGATCCCCCTGCACCCCGCACTTTGTCAGCAGCCTGACCGCGCCCTTTGGGGCGCGGCGCGGGCGGCGGTCACATCTCCCGCCTGCCCTCCATTGCCTTGGATAAGGTGATCTCGTCCGCGTATTCCAGATCGCTGCCCACGGGCACGCCATGCGCGATGCGCGTCACCAGCAGCCCCATGGGCTTGACGAGCCGCGCGATGTAGGACGCCGTGGCCTCGCCCTCGATGTCGGGGTTGGTGGCCAGGATGACCTCCTTGACCGAATGGTCCTCAAGCCTTGCCAGCAGCTCCCGGATGCGGATGTCCTCGGGGCCGATGCCGTCCATGGGCGAGAGGGTGCCGTGCAGCACGTGGTAGGTGCCGTGAAAGTCGCGCATGCGCTCGATGGCGGCCACGTCGCGCGGGTCGCGCACCACGCAGATCTGGCCGTTGCGGCGCCGCTCGTCGGCGCAGATATCGCACAGCTCGCCCGTGGCGTAGTTGCCGCACACGGAGCAGTAGCGAATGGCCTTGCGGCCCTGATAGAGCGCGCCGGCCAGCTCGCGCACGTCCTCCAGCGGCATGCCGATGATGTGGTAGGCCAGCCGTTGCGCGCTCTTATGTCCGATGCCCGGCAGGCGCGAGAGCTGCGCCACCATCCGGGCGATGGGTTCCAGCTGCTGGGCCATGGCTCAGAACATGCCTCCCATGCCCGGGGCGAGCCTGGACATCTCCGCGTTGCGCGTCTCCTCGGCGTTGCGAAGCGCCTCGTTGACCGCCGCGAGGATGAGGTCCTGGAGCATCTCCACGTCATCGGGATCGACGCACTCGGGCTTGATCTCAAGGCTCTTGAGCTCGTGCTTGCCGGTCACGGTCACGCTGACCATGCCGCCGCCCGCCTGGGCGCTGAACTCGCGGGCGTCCAGATCCTCCTGCGCCTTGGCCATCTGCTCCTGGAGCTTCTGCGCCTGACGCATGAGCTGCTGCATGTTGGCGCCGCCGCCGAAACCGCCGAAATGATTCTTCGCCATGGGAAAACCATCCTCTCCAAAAACGTAATAAGCAATGCTATTCCTTGATGCTGATGAGCTTGAGGTCCGCGGTCACGCCGGTGACGCGGACGCTGGGCACGCCTTCCTCCCCGTCGCGGATGCTCACGCCCTCGGTGCGCACCCGGCCGCTGATGGAGCGCAGGTTGACCTCCATGGCCTCCACGGGCGCGGTGATGATGACGTTGCCGGAAACGGCGGTCACGTCCACCCGGCGGAAGGTATCGGCCATGTTGTAGGTCTGCTCGCCGCTGACGCTGGTGCATTTGAGCGAGGTAACCCTCAGCGCGTCCAGCGCGGTGTCCCCGCTGACGCTGCGCACGCTGAGGTTCTCGGCGCTGAGCTCCTCGCCGCGCATGTCGCCCCCCACCGTCCTGAAGGAAGCGTCGCGGGCGGTGAGGCGCACGGCGCGCAGGTCGCCGCTGACGGTCTCCAGGGAGAGAGTGGAGGCGTTGAGCCTTCGGGCGCTGAGCAGCCCCGAAAGCGTGCTGCATGCGATCTCCCTGCCCCATTCCAGCGGCACGCGCACGCATACCTGCAACCAGCGGCTCTCCATGAGGTTGAGCGAGAGCCCGTACTGCGGCTGCTCCACCGTCAGGCATCCGTCCCTGACCTCGATGCGCAGGTCCTCCACGCTGTTGTCGTCGCCCGCGACCATCACCTGGACCTTCTCCACCTCGTCGGCAAAAATCTCAAGCTGGGCCCATGCGAGATGCACCGCGATGCCGGTCAGTTCCCCGGTATCAAAGCTCATATTGCGTTCCATACCGCACCTCCGCGATTGTCCGTTCCCTCCCGCGGCCTTGGCCGCCACCTCATCATCATACCTTTTTTTCAGAAAAAAAGCAATCCGGCTTTTCCATCACGTAGTTGTGCATCGCCACGCCCCGGCGCTCCACCCGCTGCCTGCGCACGGTCCGGTAGCCCCTTGCCTCAAAAAACGGCCTGGCGGTGATGGAGGCGTGCGTCACAATCCGCCCGCCCCCGGCGGCGCGCTCCAGCTCCCTGAGCAGCGCCGTCCCGATTCCCCGGCCCTGGTGGTCCTTGTGAACATAGAGCCTGTCGAGGTAGCCCGAGGGGTCGATGTCGCCAAAGCCCACGATCTTCCCCGCCTCCTGCGCCACCAGCGCGACGTGGCTTAAAAGCGAGCGGTCCCAAGCCGCGGCATCCGGCGCGCCGTCCGCCCAGGCGTCCAGCTGCCGCGGGGTATAATCCGCGGCGTTGACGGTGTGCACCGTATCGTAAAACAGCCTGAGCAGCTCCGTCAGATCGCCGGGAGCATAGCGCCGGATCAGCATCCCGCTCCCCCCTTGCCGCCCGGAGAGACGCGCGCCCGCTTGAACCGCCTGAGCTTGCGGCGCACATATTCCTCCGCTCCCTCCATTTCGCCCGCCGGGCACCGCATCGCCAGCACCTGCCAGTAGCTGGGCCGGAAAAACAGCAGCATCCCGCCCTCGCGCCACACGCGCACCCGGCGCACGGTTTCCCAGGGCAGCGTCACGCGCCGCACGAGCACCAGCCCCTCCGGCGGCCGCCGGCTTTCCTCCCCGGCCAGCCGCTGCGCCGCCGCGGGCGAGGTGAAGCGCGCGTAAAAGCGCACGGCGGCGCATCCCTGCGGCACGTAGGCGCGCGCATGGACGCCCTGACGGTCCAGCACATAATGCACCCGCTCCGGGCCTCTGAGCAGCATCAGCGCCAGCACCGAGAGAAGCACCGCCCCCAGCAGCGCGAGCATCGTCCACAGGAAGCCCTGGCGCAGAAGCGCCGTCACGCCGGCTTCTCCCGAGGCCCATGCCTCGGCCGCCAGCACCCCCGCAAACGCCATCAGCCAGGCCGGCAGCAGCACGCGCAGCACCTCGTTCCAGGAAAACCAGTCCCGCGCGGGGACCTTCACCACGCCAAAGGAGATCTGCTCCCCGGTCTTGCCGAGCTTCCCGCCGCAATAGGGGCAGGTTTCACCCAGGGGCGTCTCCGCGCGGCATTTGCGGCAGTAATTGACCAGCGGCATAAAGCACGACCTTTCCGGGACGCATATCCGCGGCTCGCGCGGGCATGCTTATCCATGAGGTGATTGATGATGGACGTCTATCCGACTCTCAGGGACCTGATCGAAAACGACCCCGCCAGCAAACGGCTGTTCGACCGCTTCTCCCCCGACGCGCAGGTGGCGCTTCAGGAGCAGCGGCAGGACATCCACACCTACGCGGACCTGGAGCGCGTGGCCGCAAGTTTTGAGCGCCGGGGGCGGGGCTGGTAGGCAATTTGCCGCCCCGAGGCTCATAGGCTGTAGGGACATCACCCCGAAAGGAGAATCTCTATGGCCGAACAGAATTCTACCAACACGGGCAAATGCGCCGAGGAATACGTCGTCAAGCGGGGCGACAGCTTCTACCTGATCGCGCACAAGCTGGGCGTGCCCCTGCGCGACCTGCTGGCCGCCAACCGCGACATCCACCCCGCCCGCCTGATGGTGGGCGACGTGCTGTGCGTCCCCCGCGAGGAGGACGACTCGCCCTCGACAGGCGGGCTGGGCGGCGGCAGCGTTTCGGACGCCGCCGCCACGGGCACGGCGCAGCCCACGGGAACGACGGGCACGGCGCAGGCTACCGGGGCCACGGGCACGGCGGACACGGCGCAGGCCACCGGCGCGTCGCAGCCCACGGGAACGGCGGACACCGCGCAGCCCACCGGCACGGCCGGCGAAACGCCCGCCTGCGCCGAGGAGGAGCAATGGATCGTGCAGAAGGGGCAGACCGTCTCCGACCTCCAGCTTCGCGGGCTGGTGAGCCGCCATACGCTGGAAACCGCCAACCCGGGCGTGGACCTGGATTCGCTGCGGGTCGGGCAGAGCGTGTGCATCCCCAGGGACAACGTGCCCTGTGAGCTGCCGGAGACCTACACCCTCGCCGCCACGGAAACCCTCGAGGCCGTGGCCGTGCGCTTCAACCTGCCCGTGGCGAGCCTGCTGCGCGCCAACCCCTGTCTGGCCCCGCAGGACTTCGAGGAGGGCGTCACGGTCATCCTGCCCCGATAGGGCCGGCTTATCCGGCCTGGTCCATCAGGCGCGCGACCAGCCGCTCCACGTACCGCCGGGCGGCCTGCTCGCTCACGAGCGCGTCCTCCCGCGCGGGCGGCTCGTCGCCCATCAGGCCCACGAACTGGCTGACCTTCAGGCCCAGCGCGTCCTGCATGTCCTGATCGCTGCCGCCCTGCGACACCAGATAGTAGCACAGGATGGAGTCCGTCTGCCCCATGCGGTGGGCGCGGTCCTCGGCCTGGCTGTGAACCGCGGGCGACCAGTCCAGCTCGCCAAAGACCACGCAGGTGGCCCGCTGGAGGTTGAGGCCCGCCGCCGCGCGAAGCGAGATACAGCACAGATCCGTACGCCCCGCCATGAAGCGCTCCACCGAGCGCTCCTTCATGGCGGGCGTTTCGCGTCCCGTGACAAACGCGGGCGAAAAGGCCCTGAGCTCCTTTTTATAGAGATCCATCACCTCGTGATGATGGGCAAAGAGCAGCACCCGCTCCCCCGCGTCCAGCAGCGCGCGCACGAACTGCGCCACATACGGCGCCTTGGCCACGCCCGTGGCCCGGCGCTCGCCCCGCTCGACCTCCATCTCCCACAGCGCGCGCTGAGAGCCCGAAGCCGCCCCCCGAAGCCGGCCGATCGTCTCCCGGACGGGCTGCATCAGGCGGCGGTAGACCGCGTCGTCGCTGTCCACGGGCATGACCAGCCGGCGCTTGGGCGGGAGCTCCTTGAGCACGTCGCGCTTGGTGCGCCGGAGCATGAGGCCCTCCTCACGCAGCTTTTCGCCCAGCAGCTCCGGCTTGGCCACGATCTGGCCTCCGTAGCCGTAGCACCATTCCCGCGTAAAGCTCTCATAGTCGCCCAGGAAATGAAAATCCAGAATGTTGACCACGTTCCAGATCTCCGCGCCGCGGTTGTAGATGGGCGTGCCGCTCAGGCCCACGACCCGGCTTGCCGCCCCGGCCAGAAGGCTTGCGGCGGAATATTTCTCGGTCCCGCTGTGGCGCAGCTCCTGAATCTCGTCAAAGATCACCGTGGGGATGCCGTACTCGGGCAGGCTTTCCTTCCAGCCGCGCAAAAGCAGATAGTGCATCAGGTAGAGATCGGCCGGGGGCAGCGCGTAGGGCGTGAGCCCCTTTAGCACGTGCACGGCCGGCGGCGAGCCGTCGGGCCTGCGCACGAAGCGGGCGATCTCGTTTTCCCAGTTGCGCATCAGGTGCGGCGGGGCCACCACCAGCGCCGGATAGGCCCCGGCCTGCGCCAGCATCGCCAGCGCCTGCACCGTCTTGCCAAGGCCCATCTCGTCGGCCAGAAGCGCCCGGTCGGTGCGCAGCAGAAACGCCAGCCCCTCCTGCTGAAACGGCGTGAGCTCGCCGGCAAACACCGAGGGGTCCGGCGCGACGCGCTCGGGCAACAGCCGCGCGGTCTCCCGGCGCACCACGTATTCCCGCGCGTCGCTGAGCGCCCGCTCCCAGCGCTCCCGGTCCCCGGCGCGCACGGCCAGCGGATAGCGCAGCATCAGCCAGTTGAGGTCGCCCACGATGCGCCGGTGCGCGGGAAAGCGCGCCTCGCCCCGGCGGCCCGTCTCGGACCCCGGAAACAGGCGCTTGCACAGCTCCGTCACGCTCGGATCGCCCCTGACCACCCAGCAGTCCCGGCGGCGGTTATAGCTCAGGGTTCCGTAGGTGCGGTGCGCGGCCCCGCTCTCGGGCTGCGCGCCGCTTGCGTCCAGCAGGTAGGGCGGAATCAGCGAAGGGCCTTCGCTCACGGCAGCGCCACCCCCCAGAGCTGATTGAGCGCAAGCGAGCGCACGGGCTTTCCGCAAAGGGTCGCGGGAAGCGTCACGGCCCGCTGGGTGAGCACCACCAGCGCCTCCACCTGCCCGCAGGCGGCGTAGCGCTCCAGCTGGCGGCGCAGGGCCGCCGGGTCTGGCCGGCCCTTTTTGATCTCCACGCCCACCGCGCCCACCAGATAGTCGATGCGGCAGCCGGGGGCCAGGCGCGCCTCGTGGACGGGGCTGAGCCCCGCTTCCCGCAGGCAGCGGCCCACCTGGCCGTGGATGTCCGCCTCATGGAGCGCAAAGGGAGACCTGAGCGCGCGCAGCGCGTCGAGCACCTCGTCAAGCATGCCGCTCCCTCCCCATGCGGGTTATAACTCGATCTTGTGATTTTCCCGGCTCCGGCGGTACATCACGAACCGGCGGCCGATGCACTGCACGGGCTCAGCGTGCACGCGCCCGCACAGCTCATCCAGCGCCTCGCGGGCGGTCAGCTCGCAGCCCTGCTGCACGGCGCACTTGATGAGCTCGCGCGCCTCCAGCGCGTCGTAGGCTTCCTTGACGGTGTTGTCGGTGATGCCGTCCTTGCCGATGTAGAGAATGGTGTCGATGGTATTGGCCATGCCGCGGAGGCTGGCGCGCTGTTTGCTGGTAAGCATGTCTCTCTCCTATTCGATAAAGTCGAATTCCATATCCCCGATGGCGATCGTGCTGCCCTCGCCCGCGCCCCTGTCGCGCAGGGCCTGGATGATGCCGCGGTCGCGCAGGGTGCGGTGAAACCAGTTGAGGCTCTCCTCGTCGTCGAAGTTGACGCTGTCGATGAAGCGCTGCATGGCCGCGCCCTCGACGTAGAAGGTGTCGTTCTCGCGGCGGATGGTGAAGCCGCCGTCGGGCAGGACGCGCTGCGCCTCCGCCTCCTCCTCCTCAAAGACGCGGGGCGGCGGGAGCTGGGGCAGGAGGCGGATGATCTGGTCCAGCAGCGCGTCAAAGCCCCGGTTCTGCGCGGCGCTGACGGGGAAGGCGGGATAGCCGAGGTCCTCAAAGGCCCCCCGCAGCCGCCCGATCTCCTCCCGCTCGGGGATCAGGTCGCACTTGTTGAGCACCACCACCTGGGGCCGGCCCTCCGGCTCTCCGTATTTGGAAAGCTCCTCGTTGATGACGCGGAAGTCCTCCAGCGGGTCGCGGCCCTCGCTGCCGGCGGCGTCCACCACGTGCATCAGCAGCCGCGTGCGCTCCACGTGGCGCAGGAAATCGTGGCCCAGGCCCACACCCTCGCTCGCGCCCTCCACAAGCCCCGGGATATCGGCTAGCACAAACTCGCTCTCGCGCCACCTCACGATCCCCAGGTTGGGGGTGAGTGTGGTGAAATGATAGTTGGCGAT
>CALVKX010000103.1 GCA_944333375.1 uncultured Eubacteriales bacterium | reverse complement strand
AGATGACCGGCGAAGTGCTGGACATCTACGGCGAAGTCATGCCCGGCCTCTACGCCTGCGGCGAGGCTTCCAACGGCGCCATCTATGACCGCGGCTACATCTCCGGCACCTCCGTGCTCAACTGCTACGTGGCCGGACGCGACGCCGGCAACAGCGCCGCCGCTTACGCCCAGGAGTAATGGCTCCTATCGCCTGGCAAAAAAAGAGGGCCGCCTGTCCAAAAAAGGCTTGCATCCAGAGCGGATGCGTGTTACAATACTCCTTGTGACATAACGGGCGGTCCTCTGTCCGGGCAAGGCCGCGGGCACGAACGTCTACGAAGGAAGGAGGCCAATGAAATGAGTGAAATCATTCGTTCCATCGAAAAGGCTCAGCTCCGCACCGATCTGCCTGCGTTTGGCATCGGTGACACCGTTCGCGTTTTCGTGAAGGTTGTGGAAGGCAGCCGCGAGCGTCTTCAGGCTTTTGAAGGCACCGTGATGGCGAAGCGCAACGGCGGTATCCGCGAGACGTTCACCGTGCGCCGCGTGTCCTACGGCATCGGCGTGGAGCGCACGTTCCCGCTGCATTCCCCCCGCGTGGACCATATCGAAGTGATCCGCCGCGGCAAGGTCCGTCGCGCGAAGCTGTACTACCTGCGTTCCCTGCAGGGCAAGGCGGCCAAGATCAAGGAAGCCAAGCGCGTGTGATCCAAACGCAGACACAAGGAGCGCCCAGCGTTGTTGGGCGCTCTTTTGCACCCTTTCAAAAAGGAGGACCCATGATGAAAAACCTGGACAGGGAAGCGGCGCGGCAGTATATTCTCGACGGCCTGGACCTCAGGGCCTTTGGGAGCCTGGCCCCGCGCCTGCCCCGGATCATCGGCGACATGATCGAATACGACCTGCACTTCAGGCGTCTGACCGGGACGGACGAACCCGGGAAGCCCGTCGAATACGACGAGGACGAGGCGTTTGAGTACATATACGACGCCTGGCTGGGAGACAATCCCGGCCAGGACGACGAGGACATGACGGTAGCGTTGCTGCTGGACTGCTTTATGGACCTGTGGCAGGAATATCTGGAGGGCCAGCCCTGACGGGCGCGCGGCTATTCCCGGCGCATGCGGCGATAGTACCAAAGGCACATCGCGATGCCGAACACCGTCGAAAGCGGAACGGCCAGGCCCACGCCGGTCAACGAGACGCCGGGTTGGATGCTCATGAGGTAGGAGACGGGCAGGCGGATGAGAAACGCCTGCGCGATGCTCTGGACCATGACGAAGGTGGAGCGGGAATGGCCGTTGAAGTACCCCAGAAAGCTGAACAGGACGCTGGTGAGCACGGCTTCGGGGGCAAAGCCGCGCAGGTATTCAAAGGCCCGGGCGATGTCCTGGGCGTTGCCCGAAAACAGGGAGGCGAGCAAATCGCCCCTGAACAGGGCGAGCGCCGCGATGACCACGCCAATGCCCGCGCCCACGGCCATGCCGTAGAGCATGCCCTTCTTGGCGCGCTCCTCCTTGCCGGCGCCTACGTTCTGAGCCACGAAGGAGGCCATGCACTGCATGATGGAGGAGGGCACCAGCATGACGAAGGACTGAATTTTCTGAGCGATGCCGTAGCCGTTGGAGGCGTCCAGCCCCAGGCGGTTGATAAAGGCGCAGATGGCCAGAAAGGAGATGTTGGTCAAAAGCTCCTGCAAGGCCAGCGGGGCGCCCACACGGACGAACCCGGCGACCTCCCGGTCCAGGCGGATGTCCTTTCTGGAGAAGCGGAAGGGGAGCTTTTGCCGGCGGATGATGAGCAGGGAAAGAAGCACGCTGACCGCCTGGGCCGCGATGGTTGCAATGGCCGCGCCGGCCACGTTCATATCCAGCAGGGCCACCAGGGCCAGGTCGCCGACGATGTTGACCACGCAGGCGATGCCCACGAACAGAAGCGGAAGCCGCGAGTTGCCAAGCCCGCGGAAGATGCAGCTGATGAGGTTGTAGAACACCACAAACACGCAGCCGACCCCGCAGATGCGGATGTACTGCGCCGTCAGCTCCACGGCCTCGGCGGGCGCCTGCATGAGCACGGCGATGGGCTTGGCGAAGATCACCAGCGCCGCCGTCAGCACCACCGAAACCGCCAGAAAAAAGGCGATAGCCCGGCCGATGAGGGTGCCGATGCGCTCGCTTTGGCGCTGGCCCAGATACCGGCCGATGAGAATCATCACGCCCACCGCAAGCTGGCTGAGCACGAAGGTGACGAGGTTCATGATGCTGCTGCCCGTGGAAACACCCGAAATGGCCGCGTTGGTCCCGAAATGACCCACGACCAGCATGTCCACCGCGCCGTACATGGCCTGCAGAATCTGCGCGCCCAGAATGGGAATCATAAACTGCATCATCTTGCCAAAGATGCTGCCCTGTGTGAAGTCCTGTTTGCTGTCCACTGGTACCTGCCTCCTTCGCAAACGCTGTCTTGCATCTTATTCTAAACCCTGTTATTATAATAGAGTCAATAGGAGGAAGGCAGTGAAAGACCATTTAACCATCAGCAGGTTTGCCAGGCTGCGCGGCATCGACATCAACTCCCTGCGCTACTATGAGCGCCTGGGCATCCTGACCCCGGCGTATACCGATCCCCAGACGCGCTACCGCTATTACACGGCCGAGCAGCTTTCGGTGCTGGACATGATTTTGCTGTGCATCAACCTGGGCGTGCCGCTCAAGGAGCTCAGGGCCTACTTTGATGAAAGCGGGGACTTTCGGAGCCGCGCCCTGTTTGAGGAGGGCAGGCGGCGCACGGAGGAAAAGATCCGCGAGCTTCAGGGCAGCCTGCGAGGCATCGAGCATACGCTCAACTATCTGGAGGATATGAGCCGCTACGCGGGGCGGCAAGGCGTCTACCGGCGCCGTTTTCCTCAAAGAAAGCTGGTAGCTCGGGCCTATGGCGGCGGGATGGATGAGCTCAGCGAACTGGAAACAGCCTTTGCCACCCTCAACGCCTATGCGCGGGAGTGCGGGATGTACCCGGTGCTGCCCATGTGCATGCTGTACCGCTGCAAGGGGGCGGAAATGTCAGTATGCTGGGAGGTTTCCGATCCCGATGCGCAAAACGGCTGCATCATTACCCTCGCACAGGGAGAGTATCTCTGCCTGCAAACGGAATGGGAGTCCGGAAGCGAACTGTGGGAGCGGGCTGCGGCGCGGCTGGGTGCTTCACGGGACGATTTGCTCCTGCTCTCAAACATGGAGGGCGATTGCTTCCGCCCGGATGTCAAGATCGTCGAGATCCAGCTGGTGGCATGTAACAGTTGACCGGCGGGCAGGAATCTCCGCGCGCAGCGGCGAAAACCCTAAACGAGTACAAGCAAGAAGGAGCATCCCCGGATGAAGTGTCCAAATTGTGGAAAGTGGAATCAGGCCAGCCTGCCGCATTGCATCTATTGCGGGCAGGAGCTGCCCAACGATGCCTACGGCCCTCAGGGGGTGCCCGCCTGGCAGCTGGAGCTGGAGGACCAGGACCGGGATAAAAGCTATATCCGCGTGGATGAGGCGGGGCGGGAGGAGAGCGCCAGCGACCCCCGCGAACGGCTGGCCAGCGAGATGGCGGACCTTAAGACGCGAAAGATCGTCGGCGAGCAGAAACAGCGCATGCTTCGGGAGGAGGCGGCGCGGCGCGGCATGGCGCCCTCCGGCCGCTCGGTTCGCACCACCAGCAACCGCGGCACCTTCTTTTCCGCCTATGACGATCCCGACACGGCCCTGCGCCCCGTGGCGCCCGAGCTGGTGGAGGAGGGCGAGGTGCAGCCCGACGCCCGGCGCGTTTATCCGCCCAAATACCGCACCACCTACTCCTCCTCCGAACCCGAGGACGAGGTCTACGGCTACGGAAACACGCGCCGCATCGTCAACATCCAGCACCCGGACGAGAGCGAACCCGTCTATGACGGCTACCATGATACCAGCGCGTACCTGCCCTCCTTTGCCAACCAGGACGAATACGAGAACTCCATGCGCCTTAAAAACGCGGCGCTCAGCCACAAGCCCCGCCGCCACAGCGGCAGGCGCGTTTTGCGCTTTTTGATTCTGCTGGCGTTTTTGGGGGTGGCCGGCTGGCTCGCGGTCGCCTTTGTGGTCCCCATGCTCACCGCCGACAAGAACGTTGACGAGCGCACCGCTGCGGTGATTCCGACCATTCGGGACGATATGGCGGCCCATACCGTGACCATTCCCGGCGAGGACGGCCAGCGCATCACCATCCGGGAACTGCGCACCTCAGCCATCGTCACCGGCGGCTTTGCCACGTTTGACATCCTGGACCACACCTGGTACGACAACTACGAGGACTATCTCCAGGACACCATGACCGTCACCCTTACGCCCTACGTCATCACCGACGCGGGCCGCCAGCAGCCCCTGGAGCCCATCCACTACGAAATTGATATCCCGCTCTCGCCCATCGAGCTCAGCACGCCGGACAGCCCCTATCAGGTGGTCAGCACGGCCATGTACAACATCGTCTTTTATGTCCGCGAGGGCAGCACCGTCACCATCAACGGCGAGGATTACAGCGACCTGGTCAACACCGAGGGCGGCAAGGTCAGCTACAATGCCACCGTCCAGCCCATCGGGGAAAACAATTTCGAGATCGTCGTGCGCAGCCAGTATTGCCGCGAGAATTCCATGACCGTGACCCTCTATCGAGAAAAGCAGGACATTCCCCTGGACCTGGCCAGCGACATCGCCAGCACCAACGACGACGGCTTCATGACCGTCCGCGGCACTACGCTGCCCGGCGCGGTGGTCAAGGTCCTCTCGCCCTACCGCGACCTGGACATCACCAACACCGCCAGCGACGGTTCCTTCAGCTTTATTGCGACCTTTGACAAGATCGGCGAGAACACCATCATCATCACCGCCGATTACCCCGGCAAAAACACCACGCGCGTGGAGCATATCGTCGATTACGTGCCCAACGTCAACATCTATTCCCGCAAGGCGTGGGATATTGCGGACGGATATACCAACCTCATGGACAACCTCAGCACCCGCGTGGCCAACCAGCAGATCTACATCTGCCAGAAGGCCATCGTCACCTCCATTGAGACCACCAAGCCGCAGCGCGCCTTCGTCAATGTGGGAACCGAGGAACAGCCGTTGCTGGTCTACGTGGAAAACGACTCCCGCACCACCTGGGAGGTCGGCAAGTGCTACGACCTCTACGGGGACGCCTACGGCATGTATGACAGCAAACCGTGGCTGATCGTGCGCTACACGTATGTAAAAGATCCGTGACCCGAAAAAACTGAAACGCCCGGCCGCGCTGTCAAGCCAGTGCGGCCGGGCGTTTGTCTACGGCTGGGCCTTCGCACGGCGCCGGCTAGCGGCGGGTGCGGCTCTCGCCCGTGACGCCGAGGGCCTTGAGCATCTCCACGAAGGGCAGAGGCATGAGGCTGAGCAGCACCGTCAGGCCCCACTGGGCCGGAGTGAGCGGCGCCACATGGAACAGCCCCCGAAGGAAGGGGACGAGCAGCACGCACAGCTGCAACGCCAGCCCCGCGAGAAAGGCGAAAATCATCCAGCGGTTGACTGCGCACAGGGCCGAGCGGGTGTTGCTGCGCACGTTGAAGGCATGCACGAGCTGGGACAGCGCAAGGACCGCAAACGCCATGGTGTGCCCTGTCTCCGGGCTCACGCGGGCTCCCGAGAGGTAAGCGGCAAGGGAGAGCGCAGCGATCAGGCCGCCCTGATAGAGCACGCGGAAAAGCAGGGGACGGGTGAAGATGGGGGAGCGGGGATCGCGCGGCGGCTGGTCCATTACGTCGGGCTCGGCAGGCTCTCTGCCCAGCGCCAGCGCGGGCAGGCTGTCGGTAATCAGGTTCACCCAGAGGATGTGAATGGGCAGTAGCGGCGTGCCCAGGTTGAGCACCGTGGCCACGAAGATGAGCAGCACCTCGCCCAGGTTGGAGCTGAGGAGAAACTGAATCGCCTTGAGAATGTTCATGTAGAGCACGCGGCCCTGCGCCACGGCGTCGACGATGGTGGCGAAGTTGTCGTCGGTGAGGATCATGGCGGCGGCTTCCTTGCTCACCTCGGTGCCGCCCAGGCCCATGGCCACGCCGATATCCGCGCGCTTGAGCGCGGGCGCATCGTTGACCCCGTCGCCGGTCATCGCCACCACGTCGCCCCAGCTCTGCCAGGCCTTGACGATGCGCACCTTGTGTTCCGGGGACACCCGGGCATATACCGCGATATCGCGCACCTCCTCGCGCAGCCGCGCGTCGTCCATGCGCTCCAGATCCTGCCCCGTCACCACGCGGTCCTGCTTTTCCAAAATCCCCAGGTCCCGGGCGATGGCGCTGGCGGTAAGGCGGTGATCGCCCGTAATCATGACGGGCTTGATGCCCGCGCGCCGGCACCGTGCCACGGCTTCCCGCGCGGAGGGCCGCGGCGGGTCGATCATGCCGGCCATGCCCAGGAAGGTCAGATCCCGCTCATAGGCGTCGCGCTGCCCGGGCGCGGCGAGCGAGGCGGCCTCTCCCGCGGCAAAGGCCAGCACGCGCAGCGCGTTTTGCGCCATCCCGGCGGCGGTTTTCCCGATCAGGGCACGGTCCTCCTGCGTCAGCGGGCGCGAGGCGCCGCCGTCCGCCACGGACGTGCACAGCGCGAGCACCTCGTCCAGACCGCCTTTGACGCAGAGCAGATACCGGCTATCCGGCAGGGCGTGGACGGTGGTCATGCGCTTGAGCGCGCTGTCGAAGGGAAGCTCATCCACCCGGGGCATGGATGCAAGGGCGGCGGAGGGGTCAAAGCCGTGCGCCATGGCATACCCCAGCAGGGCGGTCTCCGTGGGGTCGCCCGTGAGCACGGAGTTTCCCTGCTCGTCCAGCGCAGGCTTTGCGTCGTTGCACAGCGCCATCGTGCGCAGAAGCGGCTCGGAGGGCTGGCGCGCGCCGGCGTCGAATCCCTCGAAGGGATCGCTCAGGGCTGTAACCGTCATGCGGTTCATGGTCAACGTGCCCGTCTTGTCCGAGCAGATTACGGTGGCGCTGCCCAGCGTCTCCACGGCCGGGAGGCGGCGGATGACGGCATGGTGCGCGATCATCTGCTGTACGCCCAGCGCCAGCACGATCGTAACGATGGCGAGAAGGCCCTCGGGAATGGCGGCCACGGCCAGGCTGATGGCGGTCATGAACATCTCGCCCGCGTCGTTTCCGTATGCCACGCCGGCCGCGAACACCGCCGCGCAGACGATCAGGCACAGCAGTGCGAGCTTTTTTCCAAGGTCCGCCATCCGGCGCTGCAGAGGCGTTTGCACGCCTTCCTCGCTT